>JBLHPB010000005.1:0-46624 GCA_047624025.1 Zhongshania sp. | reverse complement strand
GCTCCAGCCCTAGACGACATGGAAAACCTCTTCCAGCTCGGGCGCTTATTTGGTCGACTCCATTTAGTTGGTGCCAGTGAGGACTTTCAATACCGGCCAAAGCTCGATATTGAAAGCTTTGGCGTTGAAAGCCGCTTATGCATTCTCGATGGTTTCATTCCCGATAGCTTGCGCGATGCCTACGCCAGTCTTAGCGAGGATTTACTGGGCCATGTTCGCCAGCGCTTTGCTGAAGTTTCACCACGCTACATCCGCAGCCATGGCGACGGCCACGTTGGCAATATATTAAGCCGAAATGGTGAAACCTGGCTGGTCGATTTCGATGACAGCCGCATGGCACCAGCCATACAGGATTTATGGATGTTCCTGTCTGGCGAAAGTGACGCCCAGCAGCGCGCCATTATGGAACTGGTTGAGGGTTACCAAGAATTCCATGATTTCAACCCCAAGGAGCTCAACCTTATCGAAGCCCTGCGCAGCCTGCGGATCATGCATCACGCGGCTTGGCTCGCCCGGCGCTGGCAAGATCCGGCATTTCCAAAGGCATTTCCCTGGTTTAATACCGAACGCTATTGGGGTGAACATATACTGCAATTGCGCGAGCAATTGGCATTAATTCAAGAGCCGCCACTGCGCCTACCGTTTTAAACAGTGCCCGATAGTCGCCCACGGCTTGGCCGTAAAAAGCACGACCAAGCAAAGATCCAAGACCACTGTTTACAGGTATGAGGTCGAATGTTAATTTCATGCTTATAACAAATACATCTCGCTAGGGTCACAAGCTCAGCTAAACTGCTTAAACAGGGCTGATATGGGATGACTGGGGAATAACAATGTACACAATCCAGGTAAACGGTGTATCTCATACCGTCGACGCGACCGAAGACAAGCCCTTACTATGGGTCTTGCGTGAAAACCTCAAGCTGACTGGCACCAAATACGGCTGCGGCCAAGCCCTGTGCGGCGCTTGCACCGTTCATATCGATGGCCAACCAACTCGCTCCTGCGTTATGCCCATTAGCGCAGTGGGTAGCAAAGCTGTTCGCACCGTAGAAGATATCCGCAATGAACATATAGGCAGTCTGGTGCAAAACGCTTGGCGTGAACTCAATGTCCCTCAATGCGGTTACTGTCAATCAGGGCAAATAATGGCCGCCACAGCCCTGCTAAAAGACAATTCCGCACCCAGCGACGACGATATCGACCGTGCCATGTCAGGCAACATTTGTCGCTGCGGTACCTATCCTCGGATTCGCCAGGCCATCCACAAAATTGCCGCCGAGCAATTATAGGAGCCTGCAATGAAACCAACACCCGGATTTAAACGTCGCGACTTCATCCGCGTCAGCCTCTTGGCTGGCGGCGGCCTTCTCGTCGCATGTGGCGGCGGAGGTAGTCCAGCACCGGCTGCTGACAACAACCCTTCGAGCACGCCCAATACGCCCGGCGAGGATTATCAGGTCGGCGAGTTTTTACGTATAAACACCGACAACAGCATCACCGTATTGGTTGGCACCGTGGAAATCGGTCAGGGCGCGCTCACGGCTATTCCGATGATTGTTGCCGAAGAATTGGATGCAGATTGGAGTAAAGTGAGAGCCGAGTCTTCACCGGTTGCCGCCAATTTTAATAATCCCTATTTTCAAAACCTGCTGCAACTTACCCTTGCCAGTTCGTCTATCCGGGGCTATTTCGAGGCCCAGCGCAGCGTTGGTGCCACGGTAAGACAAATGCTGATCAATGCCGCCGCCAAACGCTGGGAGGTTTCCGCCGCCAGCCTTCGCACCGAAGCTGGCTTCGTTATCGACCCGATTGGCAATCGCAGCGCCAGTTATGGCGAGCTGTCTAGCGCAGCCGCAGAAGAAGCAATTCCTAACAATGTCACCCTGAAAGATCCGGCCAACTATCGCCTGATTGGCACCTCAGTGCAGCGTACTGATGCCGCCGACAAAACCGACGGCAGCTTCCAATACGGTATTGATATTGATATTCCCGATATGCTCACTGCGGTCATTGCCCGCCCCCCCCGTTTCAATGGCCAAGCTCAAACAGTGGATAGCAATGCTGCACTGGCAGTCCCAGGGGTTCACAGTGTGCACACCATCCCCGGTGGCGTGGCGATTGTAGCCGAAGATTTTTGGTCCGCTCAAAAAGGCCGCAAAGCCCTCCAAGTCAGCTGGAATGAATTACTCGCTGGCCGTACCGATTCTGCCGCCCAACGCGATGAATACGCTCTGCAGCTAAACCTGCCCGGCGCCCCCATCCGCACCGATGGCGCGCCCTTGCTAGCACAACTAGCGGCCAGCCAAACTTTTAGCGCCGACTATTATTTCCCATTCATGGCTCACGCCGCCATGGAACCCTTAAATGTGGTTGTTAATTACGATGGCAGCAGCGCAGAGATTTGGACCGGCACCCAATCGGCCACCCTCGACAAACTTTACGCTGGCACTATATTGGGTCTTGCTCCCGAACAGATAAACTTCCATATGATGCCGGCTGGCGGTGGTTTTGGTCGACGCGGCAATACCCTTGCAGATTACGTTCGCGATGCCTGTTTTGTGGCAAAATCACTGCAATTGCCCGTCAAAGTCATCTGGACACGGGAAGACGATATGAAGGGTGGCTACTACCGCCCGGCTGCGTCAGTGCGGGTATCTGCATCACTCGACAGCGCCAACAAAGTTACCGCTTGGACTCACCGCGCAGTCACCCAAGACGTCACCGCCTCGCTGTATTTGGAAAACGGCATAGACACTTTTTACGATATGAAACTTCCAGCATTACAGGAGTTGACCGACTTCGATACTGGCATGCCCTATAAAATCGACAATGTGTTAATGGACTTCCACCTCACCATCAAGCCAGAAATGCCTGCGCTGTGGATGCGCTCGGTCAACAAATTCTCCGATGTCTTTGCCCAAGAGACCTTTATTGACGAAATCGCCCAGCGTGTTGGCCAGAACCCCTACATCTTTCGACGTGATTTACTCAGTGAAAAACCCCGCCACCTAGCGGTACTGAATGCCGTGGCCAAGGCCGCCGACTGGGGGCTCAGCGGTCCCGGAATTAACCAGGGCATTGCGGTGATGGGGCATTGGAATAGCTTTGTCGCGCAAGTTGTCGAAGTGTCTGTTGGTGCCGACCGCAGTCTGACCGTACACCGAGTGGTCAGTGCGGTAGATTGCGGAACCGCCGTCAATCCAAACTTGGTGATTGCCCAAGTAGAATCCGCGGTGATTTTCGCTCTTTCCAGCATCTTATTTGGAGAAATCTTGCTCGACGATGGTGTCGTGCAACAAAGTAATTTTGACGACTACCCGGTTCTACGCATGCATCAAACTCCAGTCATTGAAACGGTCATCGTTAATAGCGGTAATCCAGTGGGCGGTGTCGGCGAACTCGGCGTACCTTGTGTTGGCCCTGCTCTCGTCAACGCCATTTACGGTGCTATTGGCGAGCGCATCCGCGAGCTACCCCTAACTCGCAGCAACTTTAAGATCGCCTAAGCCAGGAGCTATTGATGAATATTATTAGCAAATTAATGCGACACTTGGCGATTTTGGGCTTGCTGGTCAGCACGGGGCTTACCAGTCAAATAAGCTTCGCACAATCGCCATTATTTGAGCCTTTATATGAGGTGCTAACCCACCCCCGCTGCTTAAATTGCCACACTAAAACCGAGTTCCCGCGCCAGGGTGACGAGCGCCGACGTCACGATCAATTGGTAATGCGGGGAGCAGATAATCAAGGCGCGCCAACGCTGCAATGTGCCGCCTGTCATCAAGATCAAAACGTCGCTGATGACGCGGTGCCCGGCGCTCCCCACTGGGGGCTGGCACCACTGAGCATGGCTTGGGAAGACTTGAATGCCAGTGAGCTTTGCGCTGCACTCACAGACCTCAATAAAAACGGCAACCGCAGCTTGGACGATTTATTTCATCATATGACCGAGGACGCACTCGTGTTGTGGGCTTGGAGCCCTGGAGGTAATCGCACCACTCCGCCGCTTAGCCAAGAGGCGTTTGCAGATGCGGTCAGGGTCTGGGTTGATGCTGGCGGCCCTTGCTAATAATACTGGGCTTATCAGTTTAGGCTGAGGCAATCTTTTTTTACGCATCCTGACTGACACTAATTATCTTCAAGCGCCTGGGCCGGCCATCAAGTAGCGACCAGGCAATCCGGTCACCCGACTTGAGCCCAGTCAAAGCGCAACTCAGCGGAGACAGCACCGAGATTTTCTTTTTGCTCATATTCGCCTGCCATGGCAGCACCAAGGTGACCTTGGTTTGCTGACCAATATCACGATCAAGGAAGCTGACCGTTGAGTTCATTCCAAGCACATCATCCCGGAAATGGCTGCCCTCAACCCTATCAGCCCTACTGATTTCGTGCTGCAGAGCACTGGCGGCACGGTAAAAAGATACCGCCCGCCCCAGGTCAATTCGATTTCTTTTTTTTGATTATTATTATCCATACGCGCAACATTTGTTGCAGCTTGTCTTGTTCATACTATAGATTAGGATCAATAAAAGTATTAATCCTCACTAAGCGTTTACTTTTTTTTGAATAAGAACCGCAGTAAGGATTGCCTCACACCACTTTGCTCACGGCATTTGCCATCAACCCTTTACCTGCCAGCGGGATGCTAGAAGTTCTGCGGCCATTTCAGGAATAACTCACTCGCCTATGAACCCTTTTGACTTTTTTATTGCCAACGAATTTATCTTTGCGGCAACCCAGCTAACGCTTGCGATGCTAGGCATGGGAGCAACACTCACTCCCGGCGATTTTAAGGAAGTCGTGCGGGACCCAAGGGGTTTTACCACCGGCGCAGTGATTCAAGTTATCTTGGTACCGCTGGCCTGCTACTTGTTCATTATCGGGTTCACCTTGCCTGCCGGCGTTGCCATTGGCTTGGCACTCTGCGCAGCCATACCTGGCGGCACCATATCCAACATCTTTACGTTTTTTGCACGCGGCCATGTGGCGCTTTCCATCGCCATTACTGCCATCACCACCTTGCTCTGTTTAGTCTCGGTGCCCATCGTGCTTGATTTGCTGGTTGATCACCATCTTCCGGGAGAAGTCGCTATTCCCGCCGGGAAAATTGCTTTAGAAATATTGCTGTATCTTTTACTACCACTTGCTATTGGCATGGCGGTGTTGGATAGAGCACCACGGCTAGCCCCGACAGTCTCAAAGTGGGCCATCCGCTTGTCTTTATTCATTATCCTGTTAATTGTTATTGGAGCATTGGGTGCGGGCCGTTTAGACATGAACACCTTCGGCGTGCAAAACGCACTGGTGGTTTGGGCGTTCATCGTCGCAATCTGTGCCCTCTCCATCGGGGTGTCCCGCGCGATGCGACTTGATTGGCCCGATACCGCCGCTATTAATATTGAAGTTGTACTCCGCAATGTTAACTTGGGCATCTTGATCAAGGCGTCGCTCTTCCCTGCCATCGTCGGCGTGGCTGATCCGATCGGCGACATGATTTTCTTCACCTTGATATTTTATGGCGCAGCGCAAATGGCCTTTTCAGGGGTATTCATTTTCTTCTATCGCCGCATAATCGGCGCGGATATCAGCACCCGCGCCGACACCTAAGCCAAGCAGCCGGTACACGCGACACGCCGCCGACTTTCTGCACATTGAAGTAACTGTAGTGTCGTTTACTAAAAGTCATAGCTCAATTTACAACACCAGGTATTTTTAGACGCAAGTTTAAGCAGGATAGCACTTGGATAAAATTTCAAGGGAATATAATCGATGCCAATTGTTTAAAGTCCTGCACACAAATATCTGCCTGAGCACTAAACTCAGATTCACCACTGGTATCGTATAAACAGCTGCGCATACCCGCAGCTCTTGCAGCTTGTAAGTCGTAGACAAAATCACCAACATAAATGGCGGACTCGACCTTAACCGAAACCCGTTCAGCCAACAGCAACAAGCCTGCCGGGTTCGGTTTTGCTGGAGCATCTTCGCGGGTTATAACATCAGTTATGGGAATACCCAAGGCTTTATGGCTGGCATCGTAAGCGGGTCGAGAATTTCGAGTAAGAATACCGGTGGCAATACCCGCAGCCTGTAATCTCAGAATCAGCTCACGGGCACCCGGCATCCAACTGGCACCAACAGCACCTCGCATTTCAAACTCATGGATGGCACTGGCCGCCTCCGCGCGCTGTTTCGAACAAGGAATAGCAGCCATGTATTCAAGTAGACCAATACCCGCTGGCCAGCCGAGGTCTTGACGCAATTGCTGAAAGTCCAAACCGGAATCGATTAAGGTTCCATCTAAATCAAATAGCACGGCCCTAATATTAGTTAGCATCAAAAATCAACTCTTGAGGCGGTAGCCACTGCGAAAAATCAAGGTGACCACGGCCAGACAAACCACTAAAAACAGCAAAATCATTGCCACGCTGACGCCGATGTTGACGTCCGACACATCATAAAAACTCCAGCGAAACGCGCTAACCAGATACACCACCGGATTGGCCAAGGTGATGGTCTGCCAAAGCGGTGGCAACATGCTAATAGAATAAAAGCTGCCACCAAGAAAGGTCAGCGGCGTCACAATCAACATCGGTACTATCTGCAGCTTTTCAAAGCCATCAGCCCAAACACCAATAATAAAACCGAACAAACTGAAAGTAATGGCGGTTAACACCAAGAAGGTCATCATAAGAAAGGGATGGGCAATTTGGTAATCCACAAACAACCGCGCGGTGAGCAGGATAATCACACCGACAATGACCGACTTACTGGCCGCCGCGCCAACATAGCCGATAAGGATTTCAGTCATCGCAATGGGCGCTGACAGAATCTCATAAATGGTGCCGTTGTATTTGGGGAAGAAAATCCCAAAAGAGGCATTGGAAATACTCTCGTTCAACAGTGCCAACATCACTAAACCGGGAATAATAAAGGCACCATAACTGACCCCGTCTATTTCGACCATGCGCGAACCAATAGCTGAACCAAACACCACAAAGTACAAAGAGGTAGAAATCACCGGTGACGCTATGCTCTGCATTAAGGTGCGCCAAGTGCGATGCAGTTCAAATTTGTAAATCGCCCGAATGGCATAAGTATTCATTGCGTAACCCCCGCGCCAAGCGGCTGACGCTCAGACACCAAGCTCACAAAAATCTCCTCTAGGGAACGCTGTCGCGACTGTAAATCCTTGTAAGCTATGCCGTGCTCATCCAAGCGCCGCAACATATCGGCAATACCGGTGTGCTCACCCTGGGTATCGAAGTGATAGATCAGTACATTGCCATTATCACTCAGCGACAATGGATAAGACTGTAAAACGACGGGCAGAGTTTGTAGTGGCTGCTGCAATAATAACCGCAACTGCTTCTGACCGAGTTTTTCCATCAGCACCGATTTTTCTTCCACTAAAATCAGATTACCACGGCTGATAACCCCAATGCGGTCGGCCATCTCTTCGGCCTCTTCAATATAGTGGGTGGTCAGAATAATGGTCACGCCCTGCTCGCGCAGACCTCGAACCATGTCCCACATATCCCGTCGCAACTCCACGTCCACCCCGGCACTGGGCTCATCTAAGAATAATATTTCCGGCTCATGTGACAAAGCCTTGGCAATCATCACCCGGCGCTTCATTCCCCCTGACAACTCCATAATCCGGCTATGACGCTTTTCCCACAGAGACAACTGCCGTAATATTTTTTCGATATAGAGGGTATTAGGTGGCTTGCCAAATAGACCTCGACTAAAGGTGACCGTGGACCATACGCTTTCAAAACCATCGGTACACAACTCTTGGGGAACCAAGCCAATTTTGCTGCGCGCGGCGCGAAAGTCGCTGACAACATCGTGCCCATCGGCGGTAATTTCCCCGCTAGTGGGATTGACGATACCGCAGATAATGCTGATCATGGTGGTTTTACCCGCCCCATTGGGGCCAAGTAGGGCAAAAATTTCACCACGGCGAATGTCGAGATCGACATCCTTAAGCGCCTGAAACCCGGAGGCATAAACCTTATTCAAGCCCTTAACACTGATAACGGATGACACAAGAACTCCTTGTTAAAATTAGCAAACTTAGGCAGAAATTAACGAGGTTGCAACTCCCGCCAAAACATTCTGGCAGCGGTTTCACTCATTGCCTCAATGGCGGCGGAATCGACATAAATACCATCAATTAATAAGCGACTCATACCGTGCAAGGTAGACCAGCTGACCTGCGAATAGCGCAGGGCATCAAAATCACTCACCGGACCTTGCCGCTGCCACACTTTAATATGCTCAAGGTATAATTTAAATGTGGAATAGGCTTCGTTTTTAAGAGAATCGGTTAACTGTTGTGACTTCCACAAATGGCCACCAAACATCAAATCGTAATACTCAGCATTATTCACCGCAAAATCGATATAGCGACGCACAAAACCGAGTACTGTATCTAGGTCAATAGCTGTCTCAGCACCATTGGGATGGCTACTGACAATATCACGAAAGCGCCGAAAACCTTCTTCGGCAACCCCACAGAGTAGCGCTTGCTTATCACTAAAGTGGTGGTAAGGTGCTGTCCGAGAGACACCAACGACCTGAGCTAATTTGCGCATCGACAGCGCCGCTTCGCCATCGCTGCGCATCATAACAGCGGCAGCATCCAGCAATTGACGGCGCAAATCGCCGTGATGATAGGGTTTTGTATTGGCATTCAAACTTGCTACTTCAATAGTCTCGCTCATAAGATCAATTTAACAGCCCAACTTGACAGCGTCTAGTTGAATGCAAGCCCTCGACGCGGGAACCTTTCAATACCGTGCAGAGTCCAAATGGCATTAAGCAACGACCCACCCTAGCCCACAATAATTGTGCGTGTTCAAAGCCTCCACTCACATAGGATCACGATGCCACCCAAATTAATATTTTCCTTCTGGCTGCTCATACTCCTGCTCGGCAGCAGTATGAGCGCCATTGCCGACAATAAACCCCCATCAACGCCGAGCTTCCGTCAATTCAATCACCTCGCATTATCAGAAATGAGCGGTATCACTGCCAGCCAAATCCACAGCAATCGCTACTGGGTACACAATGATAGTGGAGATAAAACTCGAATATTTGCTTTTGACGATCAGGGCGCAGCCTTAGGTGAACTGGAAATCCAGGGCGCAAGGGCCTTTGATTGGGAGGATATCAGTGGCTATAGAGATAACAATGGCGCTTATCTAGTCATTGCTGATATTGGCGATAATTTGGCTCTGCGCCACCTTGTCGATGTTTACATCATAAAAGAACCCAATAAGCTAAATACCCCAACTGGTATTGCCAAGCTCAGCCATCACTTTAGTCTGATTTATGAAGACGGCCCTCGTGATGCCGAATCCATCGCGGTGGATAGTGAGGAGCGTTTTGTCTACCTACTTAGCAAACGCGACAGCCACCCTCGCCTATACCGATTCTCTCTAGACGCGCTCACCAGCAATCCCGTGCCACTCAATTTCGTGGGTGAAGTTCGCAGCATCCCAAGCCCGGAGAAACATCGCAGCAAGAGACCGGGCAGCATTAACAACTACTCACCTACTGCAATGGAATTTAGCGCCGACGGCCGTGCGGCACTTATCGTTACCCCCCGTCACAGCTACTACTTTACTCGCAAGACAGGAGAAAGCTGGCTAAGCGCATTAAATCGTAAACCACAGCAAATTAATGTGCCCCGGATGCGTCAAATTGAAGCGGGTACGTTTAGCCCTGACGGCGAAAGCATCTTAATCGGCTCAGAGGGGAGGCCAGCGCAACTGCAGCTGCTCAAGCGGCCAAAATAGGCCGCCTTGCCACTCTTCGGTGGAATACGTTTGGCTAGCCTCTTTTTAGTTGGCCTAACTTAACTAGAAATTGCCGGAGTAATGCACAACAGAGTCAAGATAACACCAATACCAGCCGCCCAAACCAAGCTGCGCAAGGTCGCCCAGTCTTGTAAATAACACACAGTGAAGGCAATTCGCACCGCAATATAGCTCAGTGCCAGCGCGTCTACCCAGTCCTGGGCTGCGCCACCGAACTGGGCAATAATCACTGCTGCCGCAAACAGGGGAAATCCCTCAAAGCCATTTTGCATGGCCGCCACGGCCCTCGCCCCACGCCCATCCAATTTTGCCAGCCACTCGCGAGGGTGATTATTATCGAAACGGCCAGCGCCTTGACTGCCAAACTTGGCAATCAAGGCCGTCAAACCCGGCAACACACCCGCCACAAAAATACACCAAAATGCCAAACTCATACCCTTCTCCATTATCGTTTTAATTATGTATCGATTTTTAAACCACCCGGTAAAGGGTTTAATCTTTGTTATTGGGCATCATCAAAATACGCAGCCAATTAAAAAACCCATTTTCTTTTAAAAACATTCTATCCAAGCTGTCGATATATTTTTCTAGGCCTTCTGGGTCGGCAAAAAAATCGGCGCGGGTTTTCATCTCTCGCCCCACATCCAACTCTTTGACCACCACGGCCGGATTGCCCGCCACAATGACATTGGCGGGAACATCCCGGGTTACTACCGCACAGGCTGCCACCACACTATTATCACCAATAGTCACTCCTTTCAGCACCGTACTGCGATCGCCTAGCCACACATTATTGCCGATATGCACGGGGGTTACGGCGGTACTGCGCTGGCTACGATCATACATTTCGTGCCAGTCGCTGTCGGTTATATAAACCCCATTGGCCATCATCACACTGTCGCCAATAACAATCTCGCTAGCGGCGGAAATACGCGTACCTGGGCTGATCAATACATAGTCGCCAATTTTAATTCGACCACTGCTGTGCTCATGACCCCACACTCCGATTTTGACTCGATGTTCTGGTTCGGCGATCACCGTCGCACAGCGGCCAATTTCAACATTTGGCCCGGAAATAGAAATATACCAAGGCTTCATAAAGGTAGGGTAGTCGCCCAAATAATCGCAAGCCGGCTTCAGAAAATGCGTGGTATACCAGCTGCGCAGACGCAAATATGCTTTTTTGACTAAATAGGGGCGTCGATCCTGCCGCATGAGTTTTCCACTTCATTAAAAGTTGCTTAGTGTCGCAAGGGCGGCCAGCCAGAGCAATGCACACAAGGTTACCAATTGATGACGAATTGACCCAATCGAAACCGGCTCGTTACAGATGGCGTCACCAGCGCGTATACTAGGCCTACACTCACAAGCATCAAAGTGACGATGAATATACAGGCAGCAACACCCCAAACGATTACTCAGGATCGAGTATGGCAGACCATTCGCGAAGAAACCGCGCGTGAAGTTGAGCGCGAGCCAGTCTTAGCCAGCTTCCTACATGCCACAATTCTCAATCACGACAGCCTGGAAACCGCGCTGAGTTTCCATCTGGCCCATATTCTCAACAGCCCGGCGGCGTCAGCGCTGTTGGTGCGCGAAGTCATTGAAAAAGGCTTTGCCGCCGACCCTAATATAGGCAACGCCATTCGCGCCGACATTTGCGCGATATTTGAGCGCGACTCAGCTTGCAGCGGCCTGTCTGTGGCATTTCTGTATTTTAAAGGCTTCCACGCACTGCAGTCCTATCGCATTGCCCACTGGCTATGGCAGCAGGGTCGCACCTCGCTGGCGCTGTTTTTTCAGAATCGGATTTCCTGCGAATTTGGTGTAGACATACATCCGGCAGCCAAGATTGGCCGGGGAATTTTAATGGATCACGCTACCGGTATTGTGATCGGCGAAACCGCGGTGGTCGGCAACAATGTCTCCATTATGCAATCCGTGACTCTGGGCGGTACCGGTAAAGAGGAAGGCGATCGTCATCCCAAGGTTGCAGATGGCGTGTTACTGAGCGCTGGCGCTAAAATTCTAGGCAATATTCATATCGGCGAAGGCGCGCAAGTAATGGCAGGCAGTGTGGTATTAAAAGACGTTCCGGCGCACACCATGGTTGCAGGCGTGCCGGCAAAAGTCATTGGCAAACCCGACTGCCCCTCACCGGCATTGTCGATGAATCACCGCGCTTGTTGCAACGACTAACTCTAGTCGTCGCACATTTTTCTATCAGCGTTTACACGCTGGCCTGATACCCCTTGCTCTGGCTTGCTCGTAAAGTGGCCGAGCAGTCTCAAGCTGTCTCTGTAAATCTTTGATACGCGAAGAATGAGAGGGGTGAGTGGACATAAACTCCGGAGGCTGGCCCTCGCTCACTGCACTCATATTCTTCCACAAAGTAATACTGGCCTCAGGGTTGAAACCCGACTTAGCCATTAGGTCTAGGCCGATAATGTCTGACTCTGACTCTTGGGCGCGCCCATAAGGCAAAACGACGCCATACTGTGCGCCCAAACCCATTAAACCCATGACGGTTTCTTTACCAGCCCCTTCGCCAAGCAATACTCCAACCAATTGCGTTCCGGTGCCCGCTACGCTCTGTAACGACATCCGCTCAGCGCTATGATGAGCCAGCACGTGGCCCACTTCATGACCAATAACGGTTGCAAGTTGACCGGCATTTTCAGCCACTTGGAAGATCCCGGTATGAACCCCGATTTTTTTGCCCGGCAGAGCAAAGGCGTTGGCTGACGCCTCCTCAAACACCACTACTTCCCAGGCACCACGCCATTCGGCGGACAAAGAGGCGGTGATTGCATCAGAAATACAACTCACATAGCGATTAGTCGCCGGGTCTTTATTGATGGCCATTTTCTTTTTCATGTCCTCAAATGCAGTAAACCCCATTTGTGACATCTCACCATCGGAAAACAATAAAACCTGGCGGCGCCCAGTTGGCGACACCGCGCAGGCAAATAATAAACTTGCTAACAGCAATGCTAATACCGGCTTAAACATCTGATGCAACTCCCCGCAAGACTGAAAATTGCTGCCATTATGACATAGCCTCGCACTTGGCGAATGGTGTAGTCTGCCAAAAATACACAAGGAGTGTAATCTGTGATTGAGCCCTGCCCTTGGTGTCACGGCGACACCGATTATCTGCGCTATCATGATGAGGAATGGGGGGTACCCTGTGACAATGACCGCAAGCATTTTGAATTTTTGACATTAGAGGCCGCTCAGGCAGGTCTAAGCTGGTTAACTATATTGCGCAAACGTGAGGGTTATCGCAAAGCCTTTGCCAACTTTGACCCCAAAAAGGTCGCTAAATTTGATGCAGCCAAAGCTGTCGTATTAAAAGCAAACCCCGCCATTATTCGCAACCGGCTTAAAATTGAAAGTGCGATCAGCAATGCTCGACTTTTCCTCGACATTCAGCAAGAGTACGGGAGCTTCAGCCGGTTTATGTGGTCTTACTTTGATGACAAACCTCTGCAAAATTACTGGCAAACAATGGCAGAAGTGCCCGCCACTAGTCCACAATCCGAGCAGATTGCCAAGGACATGAAAAAACGTGGCTTCCGCTTTTTTGGCAGCACTATCTGTTACGCTAATCTACAGGCATTGGGCTTTGTTAACGATCACTTGCTGAGCTGTCCACGCCATAAGGCCTGCGCAGAATTAGGTAAAAAATTTAAGCCACATTGGCAATAAATACAAAGGTGACACCATGAGATTACGCACGCTATCCCTCGCACTCATTGCGATTCTTGTCGGTGCTTGTAGCAGCACTAAAGTGATCACCGACTATAACCCCCGAACCAATTTTGGCAGTTACCAAAGCTTTGTGATGGCCGAAAATAGTGGTGCCGATAAAACCATCTCGCCCTTTATTGTCGATAATGTCAAAGAGTCATTCTCGCGGCAGCTAAAATCTGGGATGTACCAATTAGCCGCCGACCCCAAGCAGGCCAATTTCATTGCTCGCTATTACGTTGCCGAGGCCGCCGACACTATTAGTCGCAGCCCTCGCCTTGGTCTGGGCCTAGGCAGTTTTGGCGGTAATTTTGGCGCCAGCACGTCGGTGGGCATTCCGCTGGGCAAGGACACGGTTAACCGCAACATACAGATTGTTCTTGATTTACTAAACGCCGCCGACCACAAATTAACTTGGCGTGGCTCCCTGGTGATAGAGCTCAACGACAGCGACCCCAAAGCCAACGCCAATAACATAGAGCGCGCTGTCACTGATATATGGAGACAATTCCCACCCCATTAAACCACTATTCCTGATCGTTAAAGCAATAGGGAAATAGCGTCTGCAACTCCGCCTTGGTCATAGCCTGAAACAAGGCGATATTGCGCGCAGGGATCGCATCGGGATCTGCAAAATCAGCCAAAGCCTGTTCAAGACTACCTTCACGCAGTAAATGGAACATGGGGAAAGGTGCACGATTGGTAAAGTTTTCTGGATCATCCACCGCTGTGTCGGCAAATTGATAAGCGGGATGGAAGCTGGCAATTTGTATTTCTCCTTCCCAACCGCCTTCCACTAATAGCGCATCGGCAACATCGAGAAAATCATTGTAATCATAGAAATTCGCCAACATATTGGGCACCACCAACAAACTGGTTTCCAACTTAGCGACCGAGCTTTCTTCTAATCGACACAGTGCTCGATGCAGGTCTTCCAGTAAATCCTCTGGTTTAGTCGCGACACTGACCTCAATAGCTACACGCCCCTCCAAGGTTGGTTTTGACGCAAAGGGACACAGCCCTTTAGCAATCACAACTTGACTCAACCAAGACTGAATTGCGGCCTCAACCTGTGCTATATCAATACTCATGGACTAATTCTCTTAAATTTGCAGTTATCTCTGCCGATTTGGCAGCATTTCCGTTTTTTAGACCAAACAGCGATCACCGCCGTTAGGCTTAGATAAAAATACAATAATACAGCCCTATTAAGCGCAAGGCAGCCGCAGAAGACACTGATACACTAAAGATGAAGATTGTAGCTGCGGCGACTAAGATTTAAAGCAGCCCCTGCTACATGCCAATTCCGGTGCACAGTAAGGAGCATAATATGAAACGCTATTTTTTCTTGGCGGATAATCTCGATGAACTTGCTGACGTAGAGCACGATCTTGAAGCCAATGGCATCAGTACACCCCAAATTCACATTCTCAGCAATGACGATTCTGGGGTCACCACTCGCAAACTTAACGACGTAGAAGCCGTTTTGCGTAAAGACGTGGTGCACTCCATGGAGCGTGGAGCGCTCATCGGCGCCGGAGTAGCCGCCTTAGTCCTGGCCATTGGCCATTACTCCGGTGCAACTCAAAGCGCAGCAGGTTGGATGCCGTTTATTTTCCTCGCCATTGTCATGCTAGGTTTTTTTACTTGGGAAGGTGGTCTATTCGGTATTCAGCAACCGCACCACGAGTTCAAACGCTTTGAACAAGCTCTTAACAGTGGCAGGCACGTACTCTTGATTGATATTGACGAGAGTGAGCACAGCACCCTGAATCGAGTAACTTCTCAATACCCCCAGTTGGAATTTTCCGGCACCGGCACCAGTGTTCCACACTGGTTTATAGTACTGCGCAATAAATGGCGCAACTTTGTTGAAGTAATGCCCTAAACAGCCGGCTAAACCTTCACCAGAAATAGCTAAAAGGCGGATACCCCCGCCTTTTTTATACCTAAATCACAACGCTATAGTATTAACGGTGATAAGGCGCCGACAACTCCCGCACACACTCAATAAATGCACCCGCATGAGCCGGATCCACTTCTGGAGTAATGCCGTGGCCCAAATTAAATACATGACCGGGACCGCTGCCGTAACGAGCCAGAATTGTCGCTACTTCTTCACGAATTCGCGACGGTGACGCGCGCAACATTGAAGGATCCATATTGCCCTGCAAGGCAACCCTGTCTCCGACCCGCGCTCGTGCCACACCAATATCCGTAGTCCAATCCAGCCCCAGTGCCGCAGCACCGGTATCCGCCATCAATTCTAGCCATTGACCGCCATTTTTAGTGAACAGTATGACTGGCACTTTACGGCCTTCATTCTCTTTAATCAGACCGTCCACAATCTGCTTCATATAGCGCAGACTAAACTCCTGGTAGGCATTGTGGCTAAGCGCCCCGCCCCAAGTATCAAAAATTTGCACCGCCTGGGCGCCAGCGCGGATTTGGTCGTTAAGATACGCAGTGACACTTTTAGCCAATTTTTCTAGTAAGGCGTGCATCAATTGCGGTTGATCAAAAGCTAAAGCCTTACACCGACTGTGATCTTTCGAACCACCGCCTTCAACCATATAAGTCGCCAAGGTCCAAGGGCTGCCAGAAAAACCTATCAGTGGCACTCGGCCATTTAACTCACGACGAATAGTACGCACTGCATCGCAAACATAGGTGAGGTCATGCTCACCATCAACCACCGGCAAGGCCTCTACATCGGCCATCGTGCGCACGGTTTTTCTGAAACGCGGGCCTTCGCCGGTTTCAAAATACAGCCCGAGACCCATTGCATCGGGAATAGTGAGGATATCGGAAAACAGAATTGCTGCATCCAACGGGTAGCGCTCCAGCGGCTGCATAGTGACTTCACAAGCCAGTTCAGGATTCATACACACGGACATAAAATCGCCAGCCTTAGCCCGCGTTGCGCGGTACTCGGGCAAATAACGACCAGCCTGACGCATCATCCACACCGGTGTGTATTCCACCGGCTGACGCTGCAAGGCGCGAAGAAAGGTATCGTTTTTCAGTTCAGTCATGTTTCACTCGAAGCAATGCAGTAAACGGAAGACGCGAGGGCGAAACGTTACACAAGTTTTGCGTCTGCCGTCTCTTATCAAGCGCCTAGCGATTTATACCTTTAAATAATCCAATATACCTTCAGCGGCCTGACGGCCTTCCCAAACAGCGGTAACCACCAAATCAGAGCCGCGCACCATGTCGCCACCAGCAAAGATTTTCGGGTTAGTCGTTTGGAATTTATACAGCTGCTCTTCCGGCGCGGTAATGCCACCCCAGCTATTAGTATCCACACCCGAATCCTGTAACCATGATGGCGGATTGGGTTGAAAGCCAAAGGCGACCAACACTACATCGGCGGAAATGACTTCTTCGCTACCGGGAATCACTTCCGGGCGACGGCGACCATTTTCATCTGCTTCACCTAGCTTAGTGGTGACCACTTTGATGCCTTCGACCTTGTCATCACCAACGATGGCAATGGGTTGGCGATTGAAAAGGAAGTGCACGCCCTCCTCACCGGCATTTTGCACTTCCTTACGTGAACCAGGCATATTGGCTTCGTCACGACGGTAGGCACAGGTCACACTGGCCGCGCCCTGACGGATCGAGGTGCGGTTACAATCCATCGCAGTATCGCCACCACCCAGAACAACCACACGCTGATCTTTCACATCAACAAAGTCAGCGGCACTTTTTTCCCAGCCCATATTGCGATTGACACTGGATACCAAGAAGGGCAAGGCATCGTAAACACCCGGAAGGTCTTCACCGGGGAAGCCGCCCTTCATGTATTTGTAGGTACCCATGCCCAAGAAAACCGCATCGTATTCTTCCAGCAGAGAATCCAAGGTGATATCCACACCGACATCAACGTTGACACGGAACTCGACACCCATGTCTTCCAAGACTTTACGACGGCGCTGAATAACCGATTTTTCGAGCTTGAACTCTGGAATACCAAAGGTCAGCAAACCGCCAATTTCAGGATAGCGATCAAACACCACCGGCTTAACACCGGCGCGCACCAGTACGTCGGCACAACCAATTCCGGCAGGACCGGAGCCAATCACCGCGACTTTTTTATCCGTCCATACCCGCTTCGACATGTCCGGGCGCCAGCCCATAGCCAAGGCGGTGTCAGTAATGTATTTCTCAGTCGAGCCTATGGTGACAGCACCAAAGCCGTCATTCAGGGTGCAAGCACCCTCGCAAAGACGATCTTGCGGGCAAACCCGCCCACACACTTCCGGTAAACTATTGGTCTGGTGGCTGAGTTCCGCCGCCTCAAACAGATTGCCTTCGGTAACCAGCTTTAGCCAGTTGGGAATATAATTGTGAACTGGGCACTTCCACTCACAATAGGGGTTACCACAACTCAGGCAACGGTGTGCCTGATGCTTCACTTCCTCTTCTTTATAGGGCTCGTAAATTTCCACAAACGCAGTTTTGCGCTGGGTCATTTCTTTTTTACCCGGGTCCTGACGACCTACATCAAGAAACTGGAATGAATTCTGTAAACGTTCTGCCATTTCGATTTACCTCATCGCTACTCGGCTAGCTTATTCCGGACGTCTTCTGGTGGAGTCAAGCAGGCGGCTGAGGCTCGCCGCCTTGGGCTTTATCATCCAGAACTTACCGATGTAGTCATCAAAATTATCAAGGATGTGCTGCCCCCAAACCGAACCGGTTTCAGCTACAAACTCCTGAATATTGCCGCGTAAATGGGCGCGGTAGGCCTCCATATTTTCAGAGGTAATCCGGCACATTTCCACCAATTCACTGTTATAGCGATCAACAAAGCAATTTGCCTCATCGAGCACATAGGCAAAGCCACCGGTCATCCCCGCACCAAAGTTAACGCCGGTGGGGCCCAGTACCGTGACAATACCGCCAGTCATGTATTCGCAGCAGTGATCGCCAGCACCCTCAACCACCGCATGGGCGCCAGAGTTACGAACGCCAAAACGCTCACCGCTGATACCAGCAGCAAATAACTTGCCACCGGTGGCACCGTAGAGACAGGTGTTGCCAATAATCGCGGTATCCTGACTTTTAAATACGCTGCCCTTGGGCGGGAATATTACTAACTTGCCGCCAGCCATACCCTTGCCGACATAGTCGTTAGCGTCGCCTTCCAGATACATATTGAGACCACCCGCATTCCACACCCCAAAACTTTGACCTGCAGTACCGGTCAATTTCAGAGTCACTGGTGCATCGTCCATACCCAGATTGCCATACCGCTTAGCAATTTCACCGGATAAACGCGCACCAATGGAACGATCACAGTTGGTCACCTTAAACTCAAGCTCGACACCCGTTTTGGCTTCGATGGCTGGCAGTGCAGCCGCCACCATGACCTCAGCTTTTTCACCCTTATCAAAGGGCGCATTCATGGCCACCTGACAAAACTCGGGCTGGCCTTTCATGGCGGGATCTTTATAGAGAATGGGCGCTAAATCTAGCAGACCATGATTAACCGTTTGACCCGCTTTTTGCTCTAGCAAATCAGTGCGCCCAATCAGCTCTTCCATGCTGCGAACGCCAATGCTGGCCATCCACTCACGAGTCTCCATGGCGATAAAGGTGAAGAAGTTCATCACCATTTCAACGGTGCCGATAAAGTGCTCATCACGCAGTCGCTCATCCTGCGTAGCCACGCCGGTCGCACAATTATTCAAATGGCAGATGCGCAGGTATTTACAGCCCAGCGCCACCATTGGAGTAGTGCCGAAGCCAAAGCTCTCGGCACCCAACATCGCCGCCTTCACCACGTCTAATCCGGTTTTCAGGCCACCGTCAGTTTGCACCCGCACTTTACCCCGCAAACCATTGCCGCGCAGGGTTTGCTGAGTTTCTGACAAGCCCAGTTCCCAGGGTGAACCGGCATAGCGGATCGAGGTCAGTGGGCTGGCCGCGGTGCCGCCGTCATAGCCGGAAATGGTAATCAAATCCGCATAGGCCTTGGCCACGCCTGCCGCAATGGTGCCAACACCTGGCTCTGAAACCAGCTTGACGGATACCAATGCGCCGGGATTAACCTGTTTAAGATCAAAGATCAGCTGGGCCAAATCTTCGATGGAATAAATATCGTGATGTGGCGGCGGTGAAATCAAGGTTACACCGGGCACCGAGTAACGCAAGCGCGCAATCAGCGCATTGACTTTGCCGCCAGGCAGCTGGCCACCTTCGCCGGGCTTCGCGCCCTGTGCCACTTTGATCTGCAAAACTTCGGCATTGACCAAATAATGCGGTGTCACACCAAAGCGACCAGAGGCGATTTGTTTTATTTTTGAGACCCGCTCGGTACCGAAGCGCGCCGGATCTTCACCACCTTCACCGGAGTTAGAACGGCCACCTAGGCGGTTCATGGCGGTTGCCAACGCTTCGTGAGCCTCGGGGCTCAGTGCACCCAAGGACATACCCGCTGAGTCAAAGCGTGAGAACAGACTTTCAATAGGCTCAACTTCATCCAGTGGAATCGGCTTTATAGCATCGCTGAAACCCAGTAAATCACGTAAGGTTGCCACCGGACGCTCATTCACCAGCGCAGCGTATTTCTTCCACACAGCGTAGTCGCCACTCTGCACCGCATCTTGCAGAGTAGTGATCACATCCGGGTTAAAAGCATGATATTCCTTGCCGTGCACATATTTGAGTAAACCGCCCTGATCCAGGGCTTTACGGGGCAGCCATGCAATCGTCGCCAACGCTTCCTGATCCCGCTGTAATTCGGCATAGCCGGCACCGGCAATACGGCTCGCCACACCTTTAAAGCAGGTTTCCACCACTTCTACAGCAAGACCAATCGCTTCAAACAACTGAGCGCCACGGTAAGAGGCAATAGTTGAAATGCCCATCTTGGACATAATCTTCAACAAACCTTTATTGATACCTTTCACATAATTGGTATGCGCGGTCTGTTCATCACCCAAAACCTGACCGCTGCCCAGCATATCGCTGATCACCGCGAAGGCCATATAGGGATACACGGCGGTGGCGCCAAAGCCAAATAGACACGCCAGCTGGTGAGAATCACGAGCGCTGCCGGTCTCCACCACAATATTGGCGTCGCAACGCAGCCCCTGCTTGATCATATGATGGTGAACAGCACCTGTCGCCAACAAGCTGTGTACGGCGAGCAAACCCGGTTCAATAGCGCGATCGCTGAGCAATAAAATCACTTTGCCATTACGAACTGCCGCTTCTGCCGCCGCAGTGACTGCCGTTACAGCATCCTTCAAGCTAGTCAGCGCAGGGTCGTAAGCCAAATTAATACGCACCAAGGGATAGCGCGGCGAGTCGACGTGCATCAAACGATCGAACTTGTCTGGCGACAGCACCGGGCTGGCCAGAATAAGACGATCGGCGTGATCCGCGGTCTGCTCAAACACATTTTGTTCCGCACCCAACAAGGTTTCCAAACTCATCACGATAGATTCGCGCAGCGGATCTATCGGCGGATTAGTTACCTGGGCGAATTTCTGACGGAAATAATCATAAAGTGACCGTTGCTGCCGTGACAGCACCGCCATTGGGGTATCGTCACCCATGGAACCAACCGCTTCATTGCCACTATCGGCCAGCGCAGACAAAACCTGCTCACGCTCTTCGAAGCTGACTTGAAAGTATTTCTGCAAGGCATGCAATGCATCGCCTTCAGGCAGCTCTGGGCGATTACCCTGAGCCAATTGGTCTTGTAAACGATTACCGTTTTCTCGCAACCACTGCTTATAGGGATGGGCAGACTTCAGACGGTTATCGACTTCTTCAGTATGCAGTACCTCACCGGTTTCAGTGTCTACCACCAAAATCTGCCCCGGTCCTACCCGGCCCTTGGCGACAACGTCATCGGGTGTATAACCATAGGTGCCAATTTCAGAAGCAACGGTGATAAAACCTTCTTTGGTTATCACCCAGCGCGAAGGCCGCAGGCCGTTGCGGTCGAGCATACACACCGCGTAGCGACCGTCCGTCAATACCAAGCCGGCAGGGCCATCCCAAGGTTCCATATGCATGGAGTTGTACTCATAGAAGGCCTTTAAGTCGGCATCCATGTGTTCGATATTCTGCCAGGCCGGCGGTACCAACATACGCACTGCACGGAACAGGTCCATGCCACCAGCAACCAGCATTTCAAGCATATTATCCAAACTTGAAGAATCTGAGCCGGTGCGATTGACCAAGGGCATCAACTCTTTCACATCTGGCAGCAGCGGACTGCTTAAATTACCAGTGCGCGCCTCAGCCCAGTTGCGATTACCTTCAATGGTATTGATTTCGCCGTTATGCGCCAACATCCGAAAAGGCTGCGCCAAGGGCCAGCGCGGCGAGGTGTTGGTGGAGAAGCGCTGATGGAATACGCAAATAGCGGTCTCCAGCGCCGGATTGGCTAGGTCTAGATAAAAGCTCGGCAAATCCACCGGCATAACCAGACCTTTATAGGCAATTACATCGGCAGACAAACTACAGATATAAAAATCCGGGTCAGATTCGAGAGCAATTTCTGCCTGACGACGAACAACGAACAGGCAGGTGCGCAATTGCTGTGCATCCATACCCTCAACATTGATGAACACTTGCTCAATACGCGGCAAACTGGAAAGAGCAATTTCGCCACAAACTGATGAATCTATCGGCACTTCGCGCCAGCCAGCGACCTGCAGCTTATTGTTGCCCAAGACGGCTTCAAATTTCGCACGGGCCTCGGCGGCACGCTCCGCATTGTTGCTCATAAACAACTGACCCACACCATAACTGGCCGTCAGTTCAGCTCCACAAGCTTCGCGAGCAACACCGCGCAAAAATCCGTCGGGCTTTTTGAGCAACAGGCCGCAACCATCGCCGGTTTTACCGTCGGCGGCGATACCGCCTCGGTGCGTCATGCAGGTAAGCGATTCGATGGCGGTCTGCAACAAAGTGTGACTGGCCTTGCCCTCCATATGGGCAATAAGGCCAAAGCCACAGTTGTCGCGCACATCATCAGGTCTGTACAGGCCTGTACTCATAAATCGACTCTCGCAAAATTACTAAGAAAAACAAAAAGATAGTCGGAAAGATTGTCCGGGGTCTTTTACACATACCCGAAAAAAGGAGTGACATTCTACACGGACGAGGCAACTGCGACAAACGCCAGCCTCAAACCGATTAAAATTTAATCAATCACAGCCAGTTTACCAAGCTAATCACTGACACCAGCAGCTAGCAATACCTGACTAATATCCTCAACCGAAGCTTGGCTGGTCACTACCGCTTCACCTAAAGCTTTTAATAAAACCAGGCGTAATCGGCCGTCGAGCACCTTCTTATCACGACCCATAAGCTGCAAAAATTGATCCACAGTCATATTAGAAGGGGGCGTTACCGGTAAATTTGCTGCCAGCATCAGCGCAATACCACGCTGCACCACAACTTCGTCAAGCCAACCCAATTGTCGGGACAAAGCCAGCGCCAAAGCAGTGCCCGCAGCCACTGCCTCGCCGTGCAACCAGTTGCCATAACCCTCGGCGGTCTCAATAGCATGACCAAAGGTATGACCTAAATTCAAAATAGCCCGGCGGCCACCTTCTCTCTCATCCTCAGCCACCACCGCTGCCTTATTTACACAAGAGCGGTACACCGCCTCGGACAATAATTCGGTATCACGGGCCATCAGGCCGACTATATTCTCTTCCAGCCAGTTAAAAAACGGCGCATCACAAATCAAGCCGTATTTTATCACTTCGGCCATGCCAGCTGAAAACTCCTTATCCGGCAAGGTATCCAGTAGGCTCAAGTCAGCCAGCACGCAATTGGGCTGATGAAAAGCGCCAATCATATTTTTACCCAGCGGATGATTCACCCCAGTTTTGCCGCCAACCGAGGAGTCAACCATTGACAACAACGTCGTGGGAATTTGAATAAACTGCACCCCGCGCTGATAACAGGCTGCAGCAAAACCACACATATCACCAACAACGCCGCCGCCTAGAGCGATTAAGGTTGTGGTGCGATTGTGATTATTCTCTAACAGCGTGTCGAATATTTTCTCTAGCGTCGCCAGCGTCTTGAACGCTTCACCGTCAGGTAAAATCACTTCACAGACCGTTTTGGCTTGCAGACCAGCGCTCAGCTGAGGCAGATACAGCGGCGCTACGGTCTCATTGCTGACAATGCATACTTGCTGACCCGCAATATATTTGCCCCACAGGGCCGCGTTGGCGAGTAAATCACGCGCAATAAAAATGGGGTAGCTACGCTCGCCCAAATCAAGTTCAAGGTGTTTCATCAAAGATATGTCCGGGAGTTATCAATACACCCGGTCAAAACGAGTTAGCGCGCGCTGCCAAAACAAACGCGCTTAGCCGGGGCCGGGCAGTATATCAATATTGTGCGCTGACGTCGCCGGCACCGAGCTGAGTACACAACTCATGGACAACAGATTTTGGCGTGCGATTATCGGTAAGTACGGTAAAATCGGCAATTTCTTCGTAGAGCGGTTCACGCAGCGCCATTAGATTGCGCAAGGTGTTGCCAGGATCACCATTTTGCAGAAGTGGTCGCTTGCGGTCACGGGCGGTACGGCGGATTTGCTCATCAACAGAGGTTTTCAAGTAGATTACCGTGCCCCGCGCAACCATTAACTTGCGACTGACACTGCGCAATACCGCGCCACCACCCGTGGAAATCACCACCTGGGCACCGTCACTTAACTCCGACAACATCACCTCTTCACGGTCGCGAAAACCCTCTTCGCCTTCCATATCAAAAATCCATGGAATATCAACCCCGCTGCGCTCCTCAATTTCGCGATCGACATCGCAAAAATCCAAGCGCAAGGTATCCGCCAGTAAACGACCTATGGTGCTTTTCCCCGCGCCCATAGGCCCCACTAAAAATATAGCTCCAGACTTCATCATCCGCGATCAATCTATCAAGCTGTCAGCGAGTATACGCGGTGTAATAAATATCAAGGTTTCCTGTTTCTCTCTCGTCACTGTTGTGGATTTAAATAAGCGTC
This sequence comes from Zhongshania sp., assembly GCA_047624025.1. GTDB lineage: Bacteria > Pseudomonadota > Gammaproteobacteria > Pseudomonadales > Spongiibacteraceae > Spongiibacter. The sequence continues at coordinate 22,024 of JBLHPB010000005.1, read as the reverse complement.
CAATAAACGGCAGGTCGCCAAGAAAAGGCACTTTAGTCTCTGATTCTACGTCAAGCTGGTCGTAAACACCACCCAACACCACGGTCTCGCCATTACTCACCAGAACACGAGTTTTCAGCTCAGTAGTATCGATCGTCGGCACTTGCCCACCCAAACCCGTGGAGATTACCAGCGAGCCAATAGTGTCCTGATTAATCGTCAAATCCATAATGATACGGTCATCAGGGGTAATGATGGGCGTAACATCCAGTTTCAACACCGCTTCTTTAAAAGCAATGGTTGTCTCGCCACTGGCCGAAGACTCGGGGTAGGGGATCTCAGTACCTGATTTAATAATCGCCTGCTCTTTGTCACCAGTTACCACTCTTGGCTGAGACACAATCTCGCCACGACCTTTGGACTCCAGCGCTGAAAGCTCCAGATTCAACAAGACGTCAGAACCAATAAATCCGAGCGCAAAAGAACCCGCAGCACCCGACACACCCAAATCTGTTACCAAACCAGGTACCGCAGCATAGGTCGGTGAGCCTGCAGCCAAGGCATTAAGATAGTTATCCTGTGTCGCTTGATCGCTGGCGATATCGCCGTTGGCAGAGTAAACATTATTGCCATCTTTTTTGACGTAAGCACCGCCCCATTTCACCCCAAGAGAGCGGTCGAAGTCGGAACTGGCACGAACGATTCGAGCCTCAATCTGAACTTGGCGAACAGGCACATCGATAAGCGCAATTAAACGGCGGAACTCTTCCAAACGCTCGGCGGTTTCTGTAATCAATAATGAATTGGTCCGCTCATCAACAATCACTGAGCCTCGCGGAGACAATATACTGCCCGATGAAGGACCACCGTTGCCGCCAGAATTGCCATTTTCGTTATCACCTTTGCGATCAAATAATTTAAACAGCTCAGCGGCATCGGCATAGCGCACGCGAATAAATTCACTTTGCAGCGGCGCCAACTCTTCAAGCTGTTTTTGAGCCTCAATTTCCTGGCGCTCTCGCTCAGCAATTTCTGCCGCCGGCGCCACCATCAAGACATTGCCAATCTTACGCTTGTCCAGGCCTTTGGTTTTCAACACCAATTCCAGAGCCTGATCCCACGGCACATTCTGTAGACGCAGAGTGACATTACCTTTTACGGTATCGCTGGCGACCAAGTTTAACTCAGTAAAATCAGCGATTAGCTGCAATACTGAGCGCACCTCAATATCCTGGAAGTTCAAAGACAGCTTCTCACCTACATAGGCAAATTCACGGCGGCGATCTTCCACTTCTTTTTTGGTCAATGGCTTTACACTAACCACGTATTCAGTGTCAGTTTGGTAGGCTAAATAATCGTATTCACCCTGAGCCTCAAGAGAGAGCTTGGCACCCTTCTCGCCCATACGGGCATCAATGGCTTTTACCGGGGTGGCAAAGTCAGCTACATCAAAACGCCGCTGTAAATTGGCAGGCAAAGTCACGCCACCAAAATCCACCTTTATTTTGGCACCTTCAACGAAAACATTGATATCAGCCTGGTCATCGGCAAGCTGAATCACCAAGCGACCCTCACCCTTTTCGCCACGACGGAAATCCAAATCCGTAATACTGTTTGCCGCTTTGGCAACTGGCGCACTAGCCGCAGCCAGCACCGGGTTGTTGTATTTCTCTTTGAGATAAGGTTGTGCGCCACCACTACCCACCGCCACAACTAGCACATTGCCTTCAGCGCGAGTTTGGTATGAAGCCAGCCTAATTAGATTGAGCACGATACGAGTTCTATTATTGCCCTCCAGAACCACCGCACTACTGGCATTATCATACGCTAGGGGGAATTTGTTTTGGCTCAAATTATTCCCGGTATCGACCAAATCAAGGGCGATCCGAGCAGGCTTTTCAATAGTGTAACCTTTCACTTCCGGCGCCGGCCCATCAAAGCTAAAGCGCGCCTCGAAAGCCCCACCCTGCAGAGCATTAAACTCCACATTGATCAGGTTTGAGGCCGACACAGCAAAGGATGCCAATAACAGACAGACCCCACCAAGAATCTGTCGGCCTATACCAGCCGTCACACCAGCAGTACGCTTGCACTGATTTGCGTTTTGCATCTGCATTCTGGTACTCATCTACTTCTCCGCCATTCGAATTCTTACTTACGGACTTTCAGTTCAAGGGAGCGTGGCCGCTCAACCCAGCCATCGCCACCGGTGGAAACAATTTCCACCACTGTTAGGTAGCTCTCTGCCACGTCAATAATTCTTCCATAATTGCGTCCCAGATAATTATTCTTGCGCACACGATGCACACCGCCATCAGAGTCTTTAACCAGCGCCCATAACAAACCCTTAAGGCGAACCGTTCCCACCACAGTTAATGAGTCTAGGGAAAACTGCTCTAAATACTCTTTTTCACGGGCTAATTCTGGCTTAACCGAACTCGCCGATTCCAGTCGTGCGATTTCTTTTACATCCACTGGCCGATTAAAAGGCGCCCGCAAACCAGAAGCCGTATAGCTGAAAGCCCGATAGGCTTTTAATGCTGGTATAGGTGCTATTTGCCCCGACGGCGCGGCGCGCTTGGCCGCCACGAATTCGTCAAGATCGCTGTATTGGTGACTGCCACTGCAGCCCACCATCACTAGCAACGTCGAGGCAAGCAGGCTTGCTGACCATAATTTATTCATTAGCCGCCCTCCACGTCTTTATAGCGGTAGGTTTTAGCGGTGATCGCCATGGTTTGCATACTCTGTTCTTTCACCGACTTAATACTGTAGTCATGTAGGGTCACAATACGTGGCAAGCCGGCAATACCGCTCACAAAAGCGGCCAGATCGTGATAACTTCCGGTCACATTTATGGCAATTGGCAACTCCAAATAAAACTCTTGGACCCGCTCAGACTGCAATTGGATACTGCTAATTTCCAGGCCATTGGATACCGCTTTCTCGGTCATATCCTCAAGCAGCCCTGGTACTTCAGTGTCAGCAGGTAACTGGCTTAACAAAACCCCAAAGGACTCCTCCATCTCCTCCATCTGTTTTTTCAATGGCATTAATTTCGCAGCCTTGAAGGCTTTTTGCTCAAACTCCTGTTTAAGCTGTACTTCCTTGGCTTCTACATTCGCCAACTCAAGCCGCAAATCAGCAATTACATAAAAATAACCACCTAGTAACACTAACGCAAAAAGCGACAGCCAAGCGATCACCCTTACCAAAAACGGCCAAGCGCCAATGCTTTCAACATCTAATTCGCTGAGTTCAAAACTTTTCAGCTCATCAACTAATTCCTGCCATGCCACCGCCATCGCCTCCTATTTCTCTTCGTCAGGCGCAGGCGCACTGATCTGGAATGACAATTTAAAACTACTGGCTTGATCACCGTAGGCTGAAGCCGAACTAACGGCGGTTAGATTGGGATCTGCAAACCAGGGTGAGCCGTCGAGCTTGCGCATTAAACTGGAAACTCGGTTATTCGATTCAGCAATTCCCTCTACCTCGATACGTTTTTCACTGCGCACTACCGAGGTATAAAACAGACCGTCGGGAAGGGTTCGTACCATTTCGTCAAATACCCTCACGATCAATGGCCGGGTACCCTGAAGATCCTGAATAATGGTCATCCGATCAAGCAATTGCTGACGGCGTTTTTCCAGCTCTTTGATCTCAGCAACTTCTTTATTAATTTTAGTAATTTGGCTCTGCATGTATTGGTTGCGACCCTCTTGCTCACTGATCGCCGCATTCACAATGGTCATGGCCAACAACAACAGTAAGGCGGCAAGCAGTGCAACCGCCGCTAGCCCCGCCAAAAACTGCTTTTTTATTCGTAGCCGGCGCGATTCTCGCCAAGGTAGTAGGTTAATTGTTGCCATTAATCAAAACTCCTCAGCGCCAGACCACAGGCAATTAACATTGCCGGCGCATCGCTAGTCAATTTATCGGCATCAACTCCTGGCGCAACAGACATTGCGGCAAAGGGATTGGCTATAACAGTGGTGACGCCAGTACGCTCCTGCACCATATCGATCATGCCCTGCATTGCAGCGACGCCACCGGCGAGTAAAATAATATCGACTGCACTGTACTGGCTGACCGAGTAGAAGTATTGCAATGAGCGCAGTACCTGCTGAATAACGGCATCACGGAAAGGCGCCAGCACTTCACTGTCGTAATCGTCAGAGAGTCCGCCCTGTTTTTTTGCCAGACCAGCTTCTTCAACGGTGAGGCCGTAACGGCGCTGAATTTCTTCGGTCAACTGCCGACCACCAAAGAGTTGATCTCGGGTATAAACAGTTTCACCGTTAACTAGTACACTCAGGGACGTCATACTGGCACCAATATCCAGTATGGCCACCACAGTATTTTCATCGCAGCCAATCTGGCTGGAGATTAAATCAAAACTGCGCTCAATCGCATAAGCTTCAACATCCACCAACCGAGGTTCTAAACCGGCAACTTCCAGGGATTCGACCCGAGTATCGATATTGTCGCGGCGGCAGGCCACCAGCATCACATCGACTTGCTCCGGATTACCCTCAGTCTCGCCCAAAACCTCAAAATCCAACGCCACCTCGTCCAGAGGATAAGGAATATACTGATCTGCCTCTAAAGAGATTTGCGTCTCCATGGCGTTTTCACGCATTTCGGCGGGCATCCGCAACACTTTGGTGATAATTGCCGAACCCGGCACGGCAACCGCAGCACGCTTTAATTTCGTTCGTGATCGGGCGTGGACCGCGCGGAGGACTTCACCCACAACTTCGACATCAGCGATATTTTTTTCGACCACCGCCTGGGCAGGCAAAGGCATGACCCCGTAGCTCTCTACGCGATACTTACCACCGTTGCGACTTAACTCCAACAGCTTCACGGCACTGGAACTTATATCGACACCAAGCAAATTGCGGGAACCTTTACCGCCTAACAAGCCATCTAGCACTGTAATTTTCCTATCTAGACCGTGGACTTAGGGCGTACTTTTATATACAAGATTAAATACCACTGTATTCCAATTCGCAAATAGTAATGAAAAAAAGACGCTGATAATGTCACAGTTTTCGTTATCCTAGCGTTCAAATTGCTACTGATCCGTCGATTTACAGGAAAAAAATGTCCACTACGACACACTATATCCGTCTTTTTATTGGTTTTGGCACACTTGCCGGCTGCGCAATTGTGATGGTTTTGAGCGCCGCTTTTTTATATTTCAGCCCTAAACTACCCTCAGTTGAGGCATTAAAAGACATTCAACTGCAAACACCGCTGCGCATTTACAGTGCCGATGGCAAATTATTAGGTGAATTTGGCGAAAAGCGACGCTCCCCTATCAGTATTCAGGAAGTTCCCAAGCGATTTATTGCCGCCTTTCTCGCTGCGGAAGACGATCGTTTTTATATTCACCACGGCGTCGATATCACCAGTCTATTGCGAGCCACTTCTCAACTTATCACCAGCGGCAGCATCCAATCCGGCGGCTCGACCATCACCATGCAGGTTGCCAAAAACTATTTCCTTAGCCAAGAGCGCACATTTACGCGTAAATTTACCGAAATATTCCTCGCCATCGAAATTGAACGCAGCCTTAGCAAAGGCGATATTCTCGAACTCTACCTTAATAAAATATTCCTCGGCAATCACGCCTATGGTATCGAAGCCGCCGCCCAGGTCTATTACGGTAAATCGATAAAAGAACTCAATCTAGGCCAAATGGCCATGATTGCCGGACTGCCCAAAGCGCCATCGACCTACAACCCAGTTGCCAACCCCAGTCGCGCTAAGATCCGTCGCAACTGGATTTTGGGTCGTATGCTCAGTCTTGGCTACATCAATGATAGCGACTACCAACAGGCCGTACTCGAGCCTATTAGCGCCAAAGCTTACGGCACCCAACTCGATGCCGATGCCGCCTATGTCGCCGAGATGGTCAGATTGGAGATGATCGACCGCTTTGGTCGCACCGCTTACGAGGACGGTTACACCGTTACGACCACCATTGACAGCAAGCTCCAGCACGCCGCCAACAAAGCGTTGATCGATGGTGTGGTTGAATACGACAGCCGTCATGGCTACCGCGGCCCAGAGCGACACTGGAAGCTCCCAGCCAGTCTCGACGAGGACAATCGCCAACGCCTCGGCCAAAAGCTCCAGGAAATTGGCAGCATCGGCGATTGGCATCCAGCACTGGTATTAGCAGTTGCCGATAAAAGCGCCACCATCTTGCTGGCTACCGAACAGCAATCTACTTTGGAATGGGAGCATGGCCTCGCCGATACCGTGCGCTATATCAACGAAGACCGCGTGAGCTTTGCCGCTGAAACTGCTAGCGACTTACTTAAGGCTGGCGATGTCATTCGCGTCAGCATGAGCGACAAGGCGCCGCGGCATTGGCAGCTTTCACAACTACCTAAAATTCAGGCCGCACTGGTATCACTCAATGCCGATAACGGCGCCATCCTTAGCCTAGTGGGTGGCTTCAGCTATCAAAAGAGCGCGTTTAATCGCGTCACTCAAGCTGAACGGCAGCCAGGATCAAACTTTAAACCCTTTATTTATACTGCCGCCCTAGACAATGGTTTTACCCCAGCCACCACTATCAACGATGCGCCTATCGTTTTTGACGACGACAATCTGGGCAACACCTGGCGGCCAAGTAATGATAACGGCAAATTTAACGGCCCCACGCGGCTTCGCAAAGCCCTCTACCTATCGCGAAATCTGGTGTCGATCAGAGTATTGCGTGACCTTGGCATCAATAAAGCCATCAACTACATGGACCGTTTTGGCTTTGACACCAGTAAACTGCCCCGCAACCTCTCACTGGCGCTGGGTAGTCATTCCCTCACGCCACTGGACATCGTCACTGGCTATGCGGTATTTGCCAATGGTGGCTACAAGGTCAAACCCTACGTGATTGAGCGCATCATTGACCGTGATGGCAATACCATTTATCGCGCCGATCCCGACATTGTTTGCCGGAATTGCGAACCAAACGATGACACAAAAAATATGCACGCCAATGAGGCTGACACCCTCGACGACATGCTCGCCAATAGCGAGGAAAACCCAAAACTGCATTTTGCCAAGCGGGTGATCAACGAAGAAGTCGCATTTTTAATCGACAGTATTCTTCAAGATGTCATCACCCGCGGCACTGGTCGCAAAGCACTGGCGTTAAACCGCGGTGATGCCGCCGGCAAAACCGGCACCACCAACGGCCCTACTGACGCCTGGTTCTCTGGATACAGTGGCGGCATAGTGACCTCAACTTGGGTAGGTTTTGATCAAAACCTCAAACTCGGACGGCGTGAATACGGCGGTTCGGTGGCCTTGCCAATCTGGATTGATTACATGAAAGTGGCACTCAAGGGCAAACCCGAACACCATCTCAAACAGCCCGACAGCATTGTGACGGTGCGCATTGATCCGGAAACCGGCAATCTTGCCCATCCCGGGCAGGAAAATGCCATATTTGAATTTTTCCGTGGCGACAATGCCCCCACCGAAGGCGCTTACTATATGCAGGACCCTTACAATCCCGACAGCAATGAGCCCATTGAGTTGTTTTAAATCGCCTCTAGCGCCTCAGCTAAGGTTTTAACCGCAATCACCTCCATACCCAAATCGCCCCTCGGGGCGTTGCCATAAGGCACGATAGCACGGCGAAAACCGTGCTTACGGGCCTCTTGCAGGCGCTCCTGGCCACTAGGCACAGGCCGAATCTCACCAGACAAACCCACTTCGCCAAACACCACCAAATCTTCAGGCAAGGGACGATCGCGAAAACTCGACACAATGGCAAATAACAAAGCCAGATCGGAGCCCGTTTCCAACACTTTTACCCCGCCGACCACATTGACGAACACATCCTGATCGCCCACTTGCAAGCCCCCGTGACGGTGCAAAACTGCCAGCAACATAGCGAGACGATTTTGCTCCAGACCCACCGCAACGCGGCGGGGATTGCCAAAACCAGAGCTGTCGACCAGAGCTTGAATTTCCACCAACAGCGGCCGAGTACCCTCCCACACCACCATCACCGTACTACCTGATGACACAATATCGCCGCGATTTAAAAAGATTGCCGAGGGGTTTTTCACCTCTTTCAAGCCAAGCTCGGTCATGGCAAATACACCCAACTCATTCACTGCACCAAAGCGGTTTTTACTGCCACGCAGAGTCCGATAGCGACTGTCACTACTGCCTTCCAACATGATCGAACAGTCAATAATATGCTCTAGCACTTTGGGTCCCGCCAAACCACCATCTTTGGTGACATGCCCCACCATTAGCAATACCGTGCCACTCTGCTTGGCAAAACGGGTTAGCGCAGCCGCGCACTCCCGGACCTGGGACACGCTGCCCGGCGCAGAACTGACCTGCTCACTGTGCAAAACTTGGATCGAATCCACCACTAAAACACTGGGCTTATTGGCTACCGCTTGGGCAAGAACTAATTCCAAACTGGTTTCCGCGCACAGCTTCAGACTGTCCGCTTTTAACTGTAAGCGCTGGGCGCGCATGGCAATCTGTGGCAGCGACTCCTCGCCAGTAACATATAAGCACTCACACTGGGCCGCCAAGCGACACAGAACCTGTAATAACAAAGTACTTTTGCCAGCCCCGGGGTGACCGCCAATAAGTACCGCTGAACCCGCCACCAAACCACCACCCAAGACCCGATCAAATTCATCAAAGCCAGTAGAGCGCCGTGGCAACGCCTCTATACTGACATTGGCCAGCATTTGCACTCGGCCACCCACCTCGCCCGCGTAACCCTGGCGCGGCGCGCTGGAAGGCTTGGTGGCCACACCAAGTCGCAACTCCGACAGCGTATTCCAGGCGCCGCAATCCTGGCACTGACCCTGCCATTTACTGTGATCAGAACCGCAGTCCACGCACACAAACGCTGTTTTTTGCTTTGCCATAAAGTTGCACAATCCATTTTTAACGCAATTTTAACTAGACGACCACAGCGCGAATCAGTGCTGACAGCCGACCACCCGAGGTCGTACAATGTCCCGCTCACAACAGAGTAACATCGAATGTCGGCCGCAATGATAGAACGCCCACTACTGGTCTCACCCTCACTCGCCGCCACCATAGGCCTCGAGGCGGCGTTGCTATACCAGCTAATTGCCGAGTGGCTGCCCCTTATTGAAGGCCGTGAAGCTCAGAGTCAAATGTGGTATTTGCTCGACAAGCAGCGCCTAGCCGAGAAACTGCCATTCTGGGATCAGACCAAAATTGATCAAGTGCTGCGTATTCTGCACGATCAGGGCCTCATTATTATCGGTGCCGCGCTAATGAGCAATGCGCAAAATATTCGCCTTGCCCTGGCCCAAATGCCGCCCCAAGCACAAGAAACTTCCATTCAAAGCCCTGAGCCCATAGCGACGCCCACGGCAGTGGCAGCTATAGCTCCGCGACCCAACACAAGCTATGACCGCAGTGGCCCGGCGACCTCCGCCCCGCCGCGCCACCCAGTACCGGGCAACAGTATTATTGCAGCAGACTGGCTCCCAGACCAGGCCGGCCTTGACTATCTCACCCGCTTCAATCAAGTCGACCCAGCCTTTATCAATGCCGTATTACCCGAGTTTATTGCCCACTATCGCGACACCGGCGAAACTCGTAGCTCCTGGAACAGCGCTTTCAGCCAGTATGTGAGCAAACGCTGGAAGCGTCAGCAGTACAATAAAATTGAAGAGTCGCGCAACCAGCCCATCGACGACAATTGGAAGCCCGGTATCGACGCACTCGAAATACTTGAACGTGACGGCATCAGCCGCCATTTTATTGAAGACGCCATTCCTGAGTTTATACTTTACTGGCGTGAGCGCGGCACCTCCGACAGCAACTGGAACTCACGCTTTCTTCAGCATATTCGCTTACAGTGGGCGCGTTATACCAATGCGGTAACCAATGAAAACGAAGTGGCGCCAATTCGCGCCCACTGGCAGCCCAATGATGCGGTTTTTGATATCCTCCGTATGGCCCGTATCGACGCAAACTTTGCCAGAGAGCAAGTAGCTGAATTTATCCTGTTCTGGCAGGACAGCGGCCAAGCGCACCGCTCTTGGAACACAAAATTTCTCCAGCATGTAAAATACCGCTGGGCAAACAGTCATCAATTGGGGCAGAGCGATGCAAGACAGCAACAAACTTCTCGACCAGGTAAATCGGCAACTGGCTTCATCGCCAAACACACCGACCGCAGCTGGGCAGACGAACTCTAAGCCGGCACCGGACAGAGACGCCGTTATCGACGCGCTGAATCAGATGTTCGCGGAGTTTGAGCTGGTCTACCACAACCAGTACAACAAGGCCTTTTCCAATCCGGAAAAGCTCGCCTACGCCAAAAAACTCTGGTTCAGTAATTTACGTCATATTGAACCTGAGCGGATTGTGTCAGCGACCCACCGCGCCATTCGCGAGTCGGAATTCTTACCGACCATCAAGGGCATTCTCAAATACTGCGAGCCAGACAATCTCGAACTCGGCCTACCAGACAGCCACAGCGCCTACTTAGAAGCCTGTCGCGCTCCGCAACCTAAGGCCGAATACAACTGGTCGCATCCTGCGGTCTACCATGCTGGGCGCGCTGCCGATTGGTTTTTTCTCTCCAGCAGCACCGAGCACCAGGCCTACCCTATCTACAAACGCCATTACGAAGAATTCTGTCAGCGCATTAAAAATGGCGAACAATTAAGTCTGCCAACGCAAACAGCATTACCGGAAACCATCAGTAAGCCACTTAGCCCAGATGAACAGCACCAACGCATGCAACAAATGCGCGACGAACTGGATATTTAAAGCCAAAATACCCAGCGAAAGGCTTGGTGCAGCTCGCGCTCGCAACCGTTACAATACGCGGCAAATTCGACCCTAACCAAGTGGGCCGATAAAAATCATTAACAGGCATGGTTTATGGCAGACGATAAAACAACCCATTTCGGTTACAAAACCGTCGACAGTAAAGACAAAGTCAAAATGGTAGCCGGGGTATTCCATTCCGTCGCCGCAAAATACGACATGATGAACGACCTTATGTCCGGCGGTGTTCACCGGCTTTGGAAGCGCTTCACCATTGAATTATCTGGCGTTCGGCCCGGTAATAAAGTGCTTGATATTGCCGGTGGCACCGGCGATCTGGCGGCTAAATTCAGCCGTTTGGTCGGTCGTGATGGCAAAGTGGTACTGGCCGACATCAATGATTCCATGCTGTTGGTAGGGCGCGAAAAGCTCACCAATCTGGGGATTGTCGGCAATATCGAATACGTACAAGCCAATGCCGAATGCCTGCCCTTTCCCGACAATTACTTTGACTGCATTACCATCGCCTTTGGCCTTCGTAACGTCACCGACAAAGACGCCGCCCTCCGGTCCATGAATCGGGTATTAAAACCCGGCGGTCGCCTGCTTGTATTGGAGTTTTCCAAACCCGTCAATCCAGTTGTGGCTAAGCTCTACGATCGCTACTCCTTCGATATTTTGCCTAAAATGGGTCAACTGGTCGCCAAAGATGAGGACAGCTACCGCTATTTGGCCGAGAGCATTCGTATGCACCCAGATCAGGAAACTCTAAAAAACATGATGAGCGAGGCCGGTTTTGAAGAGGTTCGCTACCACAATATGACTGCAGGCGTGGTTGCCGTGCATCGGGGCGTCAAACCGTGATTCCCCCAATATTGCAGGGCGCCGCGCTTTCCGGATTGGAAAACCTGATCAATAAAGCACTGCAACTTGATGCTTCCACTAGCCACAAGCTGCAAAGCCTTGACGGCAATCGCTTTGCCTTGGAATTAAAAGATCCTGACCTCACCATAAGTATAGCCATTCTCGGTCGCCGCCTACGCCTGCTTGGCCACCACAAGGATACTGTCAGCACCCGACTCAGCGGGCGCTGGAGTGAGTTTGCCAAAGTGGCAGCGGCGACCGACGCCGCCGCTGCACTCATTAACGGCGACATCAATATCAGTGGCGACACCGGCCCACTCCTTGAGCTGCGCAGTATTCTCGCCGCCCTCGATATCGATTGGGAGCAACCGCTAGCCGAAGCCTTTGGCGACGTTGCCGCACACCAAGTAGGTAGCGGTCTGCGCGCAGGACAGCGCTGGCTGAACAGCACCCGTAAAAACCTGCACCGACAATTTAGCGAGTACTTGATGGAGGAGAGCCAATTGGTTCCCCACCCCTGTCAGGCTGAGGATTTTTACAGCGAAGTAGAAGAACTCAGAGCCCGTAGCGAAAGACTCGAAGCCAAAATACGTCGCGCGCAGCAACGCTTGACGCCGCCAACCAATACATAAGGATCTTGCTATGGGGCTGCGCCGCCTGTTCGCCATTTGCTGGATAATTTGTCGCTATCGATTAGACACCTTAGTGCCCGCAGACAAATTACCTTTAAAGGCTCGCATATTACTCCGCTGCGGGCCTTGGCGGCTTTTCCCCCAAGGCGAACACAGTCGCGGTGACCGACTTCGCCTGGGCCTAGAAAATCTTGGCCCTATTTTTATCAAGTTTGGACAGATGCTCTCAACCCGCCGCGACCTACTCCCCGACGATGTCGCCGCCGAACTCACCAAACTCCAAGATCAAGTGCCGCCCTTCCCTAATGAGCAGGCGGTGGCAGTGATTGAAGCCGCACTGGGCAAGCCTGTTACGCAACTTTTCAGTCATTTTGACACTCAGCCATTGGCATCTGCTTCGATTGCTCAAGTGCACAGTGCCACCCTGGAAAATAATATCGATGTAGTCGTAAAAGTTGTGCGGCCAGGTATCGAGCGCACCATTACCGAAGATATTAAACTGCTGCAAAGCTTGGCTATTTTAATTGAGCGCCATGTTCCGGATGGTAAACGCTTACGACCAAGCGAGTTGGTTGAAGATTATCGCCACACCATCTTTGACGAACTAGATTTATTACGCGAAGGTGCCAACACCTCACAACTGCGGCGCAATTTCAAAGACTCAGAAATGCTCTACGTCCCCGAAGTCTACTGGGACTTTACTCGCCGCAATGTGCTTGTAATGGAACGTATTCACGGCATTCCTGTGACCAATATTGACACCCTGCGCGAACAGGGCATGGACATGAAAAAACTGGCTGAACGCGGCGTTGAAATATTTTTCACCCAAGTCTTCCGTGACAGCTTTTTTCACGCCGACATGCATCCGGGCAATATATTTATCGCCCACAATCGCCCCAATTCACCCCAGTACATTGCCATCGACTGCGCCATTATCGGCAGCCTCAGTGATTTTGATCAATACTATTTAGCGCGCAATTTACTGGCTATTTTTCAGCGCAATTACCGGGAAGTCGCCGAGCTGCATATCGAATGCGGCTGGGTGCCACCAGAAACTCGGGTGCACGAATTTGAGGCGGCGATACGCAGTGTCAGCGAGCCCATTTTTGAAAAACCGCTGGCAGAAATTTCCTTCGGCCAATTACTACTTTCTCTGTTTCAAACCGCGCGGCGCTTTGACATGGAAGTACAGCCGTCGCTGTTTTTATTGCAAAAAACCTTGCTGAATATCGAAGGCCTCGGTCGTCAGCTTTACCCTCAGTTGGATCTCTGGTCTACCGCCATGCCTTTTTTGGAGCGCTGGGTACGCGACCGCTACTCACCCCAGAATGTGCTCAAAAAAGTCAGCCACCGACTGCCTGGTTGGTTGGAACAATTGCCCAACTTACCGGAAACACTGCTCGAGCGAGGCAGCCAACATCAGCGTCAAAAACTCAGTAATAGCGACACTAGCCGCCATCAGCTGCAACTAGAATTACTACTGAAACAACAGGCCGCACGCGGCCGCAACCAACGGCTAGCCATTGTCGCCGCACTTGCCGCCGCGCTGCTGAGCGACCCCGGCATTCATGACGGTCTGCAAAATCTACCCACTGGCAGCATTGCTCTGTTTACCGTCGCGGTGTATTTCTTTATCCGCAGTCGCTGAGTTACAGTATTAAGCTTAACAGCGCTGATCCAACATATTTAAGGCAAACTGGCATGAACAATGAGCTTCTCGATGACATCAAATGGAATAGCGACGGCCTTCTCGCGGCTATTGCCCAAGATGCCAGTAGTGGCCGAGTATTAATGCTCGCGTGGATGAATAGTGAATCGCTGAAACTCACTATTAGCAGTGGTGATGCGGTATATTGGTCGCGCTCACGACAAAAATTATGGCGCAAGGGCGAAAGCTCTGGCCATGTTCAAAAAATTCGCGCAATGGAACTGGATTGCGATGGCGATACACTCTTACTGCAAGTTGAGCAAATCGGTGGTATTGCCTGTCACACTGGCCGGCAGAGCTGTTTCTATCGTCGCTTAGAAAATCAACAATGGCGCAGCATTGAAGCGGTATTAAAAGACCCCGCCACCATGTACCAAAATGTGGATAAATAGATGAAGTCCGACACCATTCTCGATCAGCTCGACAGCGTATTGGCCGCTCGTAAAAGCGCCAGCCCGGACAGCTCTTATGTCGCCAGCCTGCATCACAAAGGCTTAAACAAGATTCTCGAAAAAGTCGGCGAAGAGGCCTTCGAAACAGTATTAGCCGCCAAAGATGCCGAACTCAGCGGCGATAATAGCCATCTCATTTATGAAACCGCCGATCTTTGGTTTCACAGTCTGGTAATGCTGTCAGAACTCGGCGAAAATCACCAACCCGTATTAGCAGAGTTGGCGCGTCGCTTTGGCCTTTCTGGCATTGATGAAAAAGCAGCGCGTGACAGCAAAAGCTAATTTCTCTTTTATTGTATCTCAAACAGGAAACGATCATGGGCTTAGGCGGCATCAGTATTTGGCAGTTACTTATTATTCTGGCCATTGTGGTTTTATTATTTGGCACCAAAAAGCTCAAAGGCATGGGCAGTGATCTTGGTGGTGCGCTGAAAGGATTTAAAGACAGCATGCAGAATAATGATGATGAAGCAAAAAACATTGAAAAAAATGCGGCCGACGAGCAGGCTGACAGCACGGTAAAAGCCGAACAAAAAGACGAGCCCAAGCACTAAATGTTTGACATTGGTTTTGCCGAGTTACTGCTTATCGCCATCGTCGGCCTATTGGTACTCGGACCTGAACGCCTGCCAATTGCCATCCGCACCGTCTCTCTCTGGGTAGGTCGGCTACGCCGTAGCTTTGGTGAAATTCGTGCTGAAATTGAGCGCGAGGTTGGCGCCGATGAAATCCGTCGCCAGCTTCACAATGAGTCGGTTATGGCGTCACTTAAGGACAGTAAAAACAAAATCGATCAGAGCATAAAAGAAGCCGGCGAACAGTTTAACGACATTGGGAGTCAGATTACCCAACCGGCACCGCCTCCTGAAGCCAACAAGTCCCTCGACATAGCCGCTGACTCAGATCCTATGCCCACATCTGTAAAAGACCACAAACAATGAGTGATGCCGAGCAAGATCAGGGTCAACCGCTGATAGCCCACCTTAGTGAACTGCGCGACCGCCTATTGCGCATTGTATTGGCGATACTGATTTGTGCGCTAGGCCTGATGCCATTTGCCAACACCATTTACACCTTTGTGGCCGAGCCCCTGCGCCGTTACTTGCCGGAAGGCACCAGCATGATTGCGACTGAGATCGCCTCTACTTTTTTAACACCATTTAAACTCGTGCTGGTCTCTGCATTTTGTTTAGCAATGCCGGTTATTCTGCACCAACTGTGGCGTTTTATTGCCCCGGGGATGTATCGTCACGAAAAACGCATTGCCGCACCACTACTAATATCCAGCGTCGTGCTTTTCTATGCAGGCTTGGCGTTTGCCTACTGCGTGGTGTTTCCCCTCGTATTTGGCTTTTTCAGCGGTATTACGCCAGAAGGCGTCAACTACACCCCTGACATCGCTCGCTTCCTAGACACCGCTCTCAAGCTATTTTTAGCCTTTGGCATTGCCTTTGAAATCCCCATTGCCACGGTATTACTGATCGCTTCCGGTGTCACTACAGCGCAGGATTTGGCCCAGAAAAGGCCTTATGTCATCATCGGCTGTTTTGTTTTCGGTATGTTGCTCACACCACCTGATGTGATATCACAGATGTTACTGGCAGTGCCGATGTGGCTGCTGTTTGAAGTGGGGATTGTGTTTGGCAGGTTGGTAAAGAAAAAGCAGGCTGAGGTCGAGACTGAGGTCTGAGGTCTGAGGTCTGGTATCCGACCTCCAACTAAGCCAAATTAATACTCATCGGGCACGTCATAGCTGCCGAAGGCCAAGTTTTCGAAACGAGTATGTTTGCCAATAAAGCTCAAGCGGGCGGTACCGATGGGCCCATTACGCTGCTTACCAATAATGATTTCCGCCATACCCTTGTCAGCTGACTCTTCGTTGTAGACCTCGTCGCGATAAATGAACATGATCACATCGGCATCCTGCTCGATGGCTCCAGATTCCCGCAAGTCCGAGTTAATTGGACGTTTATTCGGCCGCTGCTCCAATGCGCGATTAAGCTGAGAAAGTGCAACTACCGGACATTCAAACTCTTTGGCGATACCTTTCAGAGACCGGGAAATTTCTGAAATTTCCGCCGTGCGGCCCTCACTACCCGTACCCGCCACCTTCATCAACTGCAGGTAATCGAGCATGATCATACCGATCGCACCATGCTCACGGACGATTTTTCGCGCACGAGAGCGTACTTCCGTAGGCGTCAGTGCCGCCGTATCATCAATAAACAACAGCTTGTCTTTGAGTTTAGTTACCGCCGAGCTCAGCTTGGGCCAATCCTCTTCTTCCAGTTTACCGGTACGAATCCGCGTCTGATCAATTTTCCCCACAGAGGACAGCATCCGCATCATCAACTGGTTGGCAGGCATCTCCATACTGAATACCAACATGGGTAAATCGCTTTTCATCAGCGCGTTTTCCACTAAGTTCATGGCAAAAGTGGTTTTACCCATGGAGGGTCGTGCCGCAACAATAATCAAATCCGACTTTTGCAAGCCAGAGGTCATTTCATCCAATTTTTCAAAACCGGTGGTGATGCCGGTAATAGCGGAGTCACTGCTAAACAGCTCGTCAATTTTATCGACAGCCTGCTTGAGTAGCGGATTGATCGGGGTCAGACCGCCGGTCTTAGGACGCTCTTCAGAAATCTGCATGATGGCGCGTTCGGCCTCATCCAGAATCTCGTCGCTATTGCGCCCCTCGGGATTAAAACTACTATCAGCAATGGCATTCGCCGCACTGATTAATGCTCTAAATGTTGCCCGCTCGCGGACAGCCTGACCATAGGCCCGAATATTCGCCACTGACGGGGTGTTGTTAGCGATCTCTGCGAGATAAGCGGCGCCACCGATCTCCTCCAGCTGAGCATTTTTAGCCAGCGCTTCAGCCAAAGTAATGACATCAATGGGCTGCTGTATTTGCACCAGCTTGCCCATTTGGGCAAAAATCTTGCGGTGTTCTGGGCGAAAAAAATCTCCCTCGCCGACCACATCAGCCACCGAATCCCAAGCCTCGTTGGCGATCATTAGGCCGCCAAGCACCGACTGCTCGGCTTCCAATGAATGCGGGGGCAGTTTTAATTGGGCAAACTCGCCATCGTTGGCGAAGTCTGGCGGGGATTCGGAGTACGCTTCGTTATGCACAGAACCATCACTTTAGTTATTGATCGAGCATTGTGGCAAAAAAAAAGCACCGCCGCTACAAAGAACGGCAGTGCTTTTTATAGCCTGTGATGCCCCGCCACTAAGAACGGAGCATCAGACGACACAGCTAGCCGTGTCGCGGGCTTTTAAGCTAAAAGATTGTGCTAATTACTCAGCAACAACCGATACGCTAACTGTCTGAACCAGATCACTGTGAACCTGAATAGCCACTTCGTAGCTACCAACTTCACGGAGCGGGCCTTCAGGCATGCGCACTTCGCTTTTATTCACTTCAACACCAGCTGCAGTTACTGCACTAGCAATGTCGCGAGTACCAATAGAGCCGAACAGCTTACCGCCATCACCCGCATTGGATTCGATAGTGATTGTCAGCTCAGCCAACTTAGCCGCACGAGCAGTGGCGTTAGCCAGCTTCTCTTCAGCAGCAGTTTCAAGTCCTGCGCG
The DNA here is from genome assembly GCA_047624025.1 of Zhongshania sp. GTDB lineage: Bacteria > Pseudomonadota > Gammaproteobacteria > Pseudomonadales > Spongiibacteraceae > Spongiibacter. Next base: position 3,971 of record JBLHPB010000005.1, on the reverse strand, counting down.
ACGCGCTTCAAACTCAGCTACGTTTGTTTTGGTGGCAGGAACTGCTTTGCCGTAAGGAACCAGGAAATTACGGCCATAGCCGCCTTTTACATTAACCTGATCGCCCAAATTGCCAAGCTTGCCAATTTTCTCCAGCAGAATCACTTGCATGGTTCTTACCCTCTTAAAATACGCCCGCGTTTCCGGCGCCCTACTCAGGACGCAGCGGCAAACGCCGTCTAATATCAATCCAACTATCTACAATCGCCGCCAAAATTAGTGCCGCCCAAAGCGGTCCCAATAACAACAGCGCAACGTAAAAAACGATTATCCATGCGCGGCCTAAATTAAAATGCCCCGCCAAGCCATGCACCAAAGTCAGACCGGAAAATACAATAGGCAGCACACACATCACTCCCCAAAACCGGTAATTCCCGCCGCTATTAGCCAACAGCAACATGACGGCGACCAGGCCAACTGTGACCGTGGGCGGTAAACGAAATTGCCACATCTCCTGACGAAAACCGCCGGGATTGTACAAAATCGATTGCCACCAGCGCGCCAGCATCACTGCCAGCGTGCTCCACAGTACTGCGCTCACCCCAATAACAGCGGCAATATCGCCATTGCCAATCTCTGGTAAACGCCCCGCCGCTGACACCTGCATGCGCTCCAACATCGGTTGTACCATGATCAGTATCGATGCCAGATAATCGGCAGCAAACTGCAATAGTAGTAGCGATGTCAGCAGCCCCACTGCAACCGCTGCAGCTAACGCATAAGCCCATTGCTGGGTACTACGCAAGACTGCAGCGCTGGCCGCTGCGCCCAATAACATGAACAGCGGACCAACATCAGCGCCAATCATGGCTACTGCCAGCGCCGGTAAAAATGCCCAAAAAACAACATAGGCACCTTCGCTCAAACCTTTGCGCAACATGACTAATGCTGCGGCTGCAACGCCAACCCAGGCAAACATGAGAGTACCAACTCCCAAGCCTGCAACGGCAACCGCCTGCAAGCGCCCTTTCATTATGAATTCAGCTAAGGCGCGCATGATATTACTTCGTTTTCTTACTTGTGGCTGTCGGTGTAAGGCAGCAAAGCAAGAAAACGAGCGCGCTTAATTGCCGTAGACAATTGGCGCTGGTATCTAGCATTTGTACCGGTAATACGGCTCGGTACAATTTTACCTGTTTCTGAAACATAGGCTTTCAAAGTTTCCAGATCTTTATAATCGATCTGCTTAGTGCCTTCCGCGGTGAAGCGGCAAAATTTACGACGACGGAAAAAACGTGCCATAACTACTCTCCTAATTCAGTCCGCAATTATTCCGCGTTATCTTCAGCCGTATCGGCATCAGAAGCGTCATTGTCATTGTCTTTGCTATCAGCAGTTGACTCAGAATCGTCACGACTGCGCTCAACACGCTGCTCGCTGCGGCTACGACGCTCGCGACTCTCATTTTCCGCCTTCATGATTGGCGACTCTTCAGTCACAGCATCATCGCAGCGAATAACAAGATTACGCAAAACAGCGTCGTTATAACGGAAGTTAGTAGTCAACTCTTCCACAGCTTCAGCAGACGCTTCAGCATTGATCAGCACATAGTGTGCCTTGTGGATTTTGTTGATTGGGTAAGCCAGTTGACGACGGCCCCAATCTTCAAGGCGGTGAACTTTACCGCCGTCTTTTTCTATGGCTTGCGTGTAACGCTCAACCATACCTGGTACTTGCTCGCTCTGGTCTGGATGGACCAAGAACACTATCTCGTAGTGACGCATTTTTCAGCTCCTTACGGGTTAAGCCACCCTTTACGGTGTGACAAGGAGGACAGCTCCGACCAAATAAGTCGAATCTACCAATAAATCAAGAGCGCGGATTTTAGGTAAGTTGGCGGGTAGATGCAAGCAATTAGCACAATATTTAGGCAATTGCGGCAATTATTGACGCTGACGCACCACCTCAAAGAGACAAACCCCGGTCGCCACCGAAACATTTAAGCTACTGACTGAACCGGCCATAGGTAATTTAGCCAAATAATCGCAATTTTCTCGGGTCAGGCGACGCATTCCCTGGCCTTCAGCGCCCATCACTAAAGCAACAGGGCCGCGCAAATCGCGCTCATACAATGAGCTTTCGGCCTCACCAGCCATGCCAACAATCCACACCCCGGCCTGCTGCATCTGCTGGAGACTGCGCGCCAGATTGGTCACTTGAACAAAGGGCACGACCTCGGCGGCACCACAAGCGACCTTGGACACAGTTGCCCCCAAGCCCACAGAATTATCACGAGGAGCAACAACAACCGTGACCCCAGCGGCATCGGCACTGCGCAAGCAAGCGCCAAGATTGTGAGGGTCGGTCACCCCATCCAATATCAGCACCAAGGCTCTACTGCCCGCAGCAGCGATCAAATCCGGCAAGTCTTTTTCATCAAATTCATGAGCGGGCTCGACCAAGGCAATCACCCCCTGATGCCTACCCTCAACCATGCCATCGAGCTCAGTCCTAGGTCGCTGCTGCACCCGAATATTACTTCCACGAGCCAGGCTCAACACTTGCTGCAAACGCTTATCGCCGCGACCGCTCTGCACATGCAACTCGACAATACGTTCGGGGCTGCGCGCCAAAACACCTTGCACGGCGTGAATGCCAAATATTTTCTCACTCAAAATTCAGGCCCCTAGCGGCTGCGCCGAGTTCTGGTCGAACCCGACTTACCGCGCCCACCAGGCTTTTTATCTCCGGCGGATTTCGCAGCTGTCGGCGCTTTACTCGCGGGCTTAGCTGCCCGCTTTGGCGCTGCTTTAGGCTTAGCCGCCGCGACTTTCTCTACTTTAGCTTTGGCTTTTTTTGAAGAAGGCATCAAGCCTTTTAAACCCTTGGCCAGCGCTTCGCGCACCGAAGCTTTCTTGGCAGGTGCAACCACAGCGGGCGGTTGCTCAACTACGGTCGCGGAAGGCTTCCTTCGTCGCTTGGCAGCAGGTTTATCGGCTGACGAGGGGGCATTGCCTTCAGGCTTGCGACGTCGCGGCCCAGAGGCTCTGGCAGTGCGCTCCTGATCCGGCTTGCGCTTCTTACGCGCCGGCGGCTTACTCCGACCATCACCTGCACCAGGATTATTGGCAGGGCCACCCTCGGATGCTGCAAGGGCTAAATCAATTTTGCGCTGATCTAAATTAACTGCCATCACCTGCACTCGCAGGGTATCGCCCAATTTAAACACCCGCCTAGTGCGCTCGCCGACTAAACGCTGATGAGCCTGATCAAACTGATAAAAATCTTGTGGCAGCGCAGTAATATGTACCAGACCTTCTATATAAAGATCTTGAAGCTCCACAAACATACCGAAGCCCGTCACTGCGGCGATAATACCGTCGTGCTCACTGCCGACATGATCCTGTAAGAATTCACATTTCAAAAACCCCATCACATCGCGACTAGCCTCATCAGCCCTGCGCTCAGCGGTTGAGCTATTGGCGCCCTGGGCAATCAGCGCCTCCATATCATAGGGGTAGATCGACTTGCGATTCAGTGCCGGAGCATCATCTATTTTGTGGAAACAGGCCGGAGCCTTGCCACCACCACTGCGCACCAAATAACGCAGGGCGCGATGCACCAGCAAATCAGGGTAGCGACGAATTGGCGAGGTAAAATGGGTATAACCCGCATAGTGCAGGCCAAAGTGACCCTCGTTATCTGGATGATAGACCGCCTGGCTCAAAGAGCGCAGCATCATGGTCTGTATTACCGCAGCATCGGCACGCTCGCCTAAACCCGACAATAGGGCTTGATAATCCTTTGGCGTGGGATCTTCACCACCGCGCAAGTCCATCCCAAGCTCACCAAGAAAAGTCCGCAAATTTTTCAACTTTTGCTCATTAGGCCCACTGTGCACACGGTACAAAGCCTCTAAGCCCGAGCGATCCAAAGCCCGCGCCGTAGCCACATTGGCGCACAACATGCACTCTTCTATTAGCTTATGGGCA
>JBLHPB010000004.1:0-46829 GCA_047624025.1 Zhongshania sp. | reverse complement strand
AATTGGCGCTGCAGTAGCGGCACCAAGACTTCGTTTAAGGCAACACCGAGTACAGCCGGTTCATCGGGTGGCCGACCGGTATACGTGCTGTGATAAATCGGCTGCTTGCGATGGCTGATATGGGTGACGGTGAATACTGGAAAGCTATCTACTTCGTTGTAGTAGCCGGTATGGTCGCCATAGGGTCCCTCGTCCGCCATTTCTTGGGGGTCGATATAGCCTTCAAGGATAAATTCGGCGCTGGCCGGCACCTGTAAATTATTACTTAGACACTCGGTGAGTTCGGTTTTACTGCCCCTTAACAAGCCCGCGAATGCGTATTCGCTCAAGGTGTCTGGTACCGGTGTGACCGCGCCGAGGGTGGTAGCGGGGTCTGCACCCAGTGCGACCGATACTGGAAACCGTTCGCCGGGATGAGTCTCTTTAAATTCTTGGAAGTCTAAGGCGCCACCGCGATGAGATAGCCAGCGCATAATCAGCTTATTCTTGCCGATCAATTGCATGCGATAAATGCCGAGATTTTGCCGTTCTTTATTAGGGCCGCGAGTAATGACCAGAGGCCAAGTAATAAGCGGTGCGGCGTCTTCTGGCCAGCAGGTTTGGATGGGCAGGGTGTTTAGGTCAACCGCATCGCCTTCAATGACGCATTGCTGGCAGGCGGCATTATTAACCATTTTGTGACCCATATTCAAAACTTGCTTGAATATCGGTAGCTTGCTCCAGGCGTCGCGCAGTCCTTTAGGAGGATCGGGTTGGCGCAAAAAAGCGAGTAACTCGCCTACTTCGTGCAGGGCCTTAACATCGTCTTTGCCCATGCCCATGGCGACACGTTTGTCGGTGCCAAATAAATTAGCTAAAACTGGAATGTTGTAGCCAATAGGGTTTTCAAATAGCAGGGCGGGACCACCAGCACGCAGCACGCGGTCGCAAATCTCGGTCATTTCCAGATTAGGGTCGACGGGATGGCTGATACGTTTCAGCTCGCCCTTAGCTTCAAGATCGGCAATGAATTCTCTGAGGTCTTTATACATGGCAGGCTTTACGCTGAATGGGAGACGGGGCAGCCAAAATGGCGCGACGTGGGTCGCGCCATTTTGGGCATACAGATACAAGCTTGCTGGAAAGGTTCAGGTTTTGCATTGGCATCCCCCGTCTCCCACCAAGCATGCGGTCTTACTTACGCTTCATTGAATCAAAGAATTCTGCATTGGTCTTGGTGTCTTTGAGTTTGTCGATCAAGAACTCAATGGCCGAGGTGTCTTCCATGCCATGCAGTAATTTACGCAGTATCCACATTCTGGCCAGCTCATCTTCACCGGTCAGTAATTCTTCACGGCGAGTACCGGAGCGGCGAATATTAATGGCGGGGTAAACGCGCTTCTCGGCAATTTTGCGGTCGAGATGCAGTTCGTTATTGCCGGTGCCTTTAAATTCTTCGTAGATTACTTCGTCCATTTTGGAGCCGGTGTCGATCAGTGCGGTGGCGATGATTGACAGACTGCCACCCTCTTCAACATTTCGAGCGGCACCAAAGAAACGTTTGGGGCGTTCCAGTGCGTGGGCGTCTACACCACCCGTGAGTACCTTGCCGGAGCTAGGGACAATGGTGTTATAAGCGCGAGCCAGGCGGGTGATGGAGTCGAGTAGGATGACAACGTCGCGCTTGTGTTCCACCAGACGTTTGGCTTTTTCGATAACCATTTCAGCAACTTGGACGTGACGGGCGGGTGGCTCGTCAAAAGTCGATGCCACTACTTCGGCACCACGGGCACCCACAGAGCGCTGCATTTCGGTTACTTCTTCCGGACGTTCGTCGATCAGTAGCACAATCACATAACATTCGGGGTTGTTGCGAATGATGCTGGCGGCGATATTCTGCAGCATCAAGGTTTTACCCGCTTTTGGCGGTGCCACAATCAAGCCGCGTTGGCCTTTACCGATGGGCGCTGCCAAGTCGATGATTCGGCCAGTCAGGTCTTCGGTAGAGCCGGTACCTAATTCTAGGGTCAGGCGTTCAGTGGGAAACAGGGGGGTCAGGTTTTCAAACAGAACTTTGTTCTTGGACTGCTCTGGGCGGGTGAAGTTAACTTCGTCGACTTTTAGCAGTGCGAAGTAACGCTCGCCTTCCTTGGGTGGTCGAATCTTACCGGCAATACTGTCACCGGTGCGCAAATTAAAGCGTCTGATCTGACTGGGAGAAACATAGATATCATCAGGGCCTGCTAGGTAAGAGCAGTCGGCCGATCTTAAAAAGCCAAAGCCGTCTTGCAATATCTCTAGTACACCATCGCCATGAATATCTTCGCCGCTTTTAGCGTGGCGTTTCAATATGGAGAATATGATGTCCTGCTTGCGTGAGCGGGCTATATTTTCGAGGCCAATCTCTTTGGCAATATCGAGCAGTTCTTGGGCGGGTTTTGTTTTAAGGTCAGTAAGATTCATAGGTATATGGGTTTAGTGGCATCAATTAAACGAGATATGAGCGAGACGCGGAAACGGCAAAATCGGAAAAGCCGAAACGAACTCGACGTGTGTAGCAGGAACGAAAAAAGGTTAGTTATTGGGTGTTCTTAGAAGGATCGCCAGCACTCTATCATTGAAAGTAGGAGGCGTCCACTATTAAAAGCAGCCGTGCAGTGTGACTGCACGGCTCAGTATCACAGTGCGCTATTAACGAAGTCGAGCAGCTGTGTTTTAGACAGAGCGCCAACCTTAGTAGCTTCGGCATTGCCGCCTTTGAAAATAATCAGTGTTGGAATACCACGGACGCTGAATTTTTGTGGCGTATCGCTATTGGCATCAACATCAATTTTACAGATTTTGAGTTTGCCTGCGAATTCGCCAGCGACTTCTTCCAGAACCGGGGCGATCATTTTGCATGGCCCACACCACTCTGCCCAGAAATCTACCAGTACAGGTACGTCTGACTTCAGCACTTCTTCTTCAAAGCTGCTGTCAGTGACGTGAACGATGTTGTCGCTCATGTTATTTCTCCGATTACACATAATAAAATTAGAATGGGCGATGATAACACAGGAATTATCCGGAAGTGAAAAGGTGGATTGGGGGGTATTTACCTAAAGGGGGTAATTTCAGGCTGCTATAACTTATAGCTAGATAGAATAGGGAGAGTCTAGCGGTTTTGAGCTCAGGCTTGCGGCCAGTCGCGTGTTCCGGCAATCTGCTGGCCATAGTGCAGTCATTTTGCGAACTGAAGAGGGAGTCACAATGAAAAAAGTTGCCTTAATTTTATCGGGTTGCGGGGTTTACGACGGTTCCGAGATTTATGAAACTGTGCTGACAATGTTGTCGCTGGAGAACCATTCGGCTGTGTTCCAGTGTTTTGCCCCAGATATAGAGCAGTTGCATGTCATCAATCATCTGACTGGTGAGGTGGTCGAAGGCGAGCGTCGTAATGTGTTGGTCGAAGCGGCAAGGCTGGCGCGCGGCGAGATCAAAAACCTTGAACAGGCCAAGGTTGATGACTTTGATGCGGTGATTGTTCCCGGTGGTTTTGGTGCGGCCAAGAACTTGTCGGACTTTGCCGTTAAAGGTGCTGACATGACGGTACTACCCCAGGTGCTGGATTTTTTACAAGGCATGCATAAGGCGAGTAAGCCGGTGGGATTGATTTGTATTGCACCGACGATGGCGGCGGCGATTTTCGGCGATGGTATAAAGTGTACCGTTGGTAATGACCCAGATGTTTCGGCGGCCATTACGGCAATGGGCGGCGCTCATCAGGGCTGTACTGTAGAGGAAACCTGCATTGATGAAGTACATAAATTGGTGACCACGCCGGCTTATATGTTGGCGGGCAGTATTGCCGAGGCAGCCAAGGGCATTAATCGCTGTGTGCGCGAAGTGCTCAATATGGCTTGAGCCTGTTAGGCTGAGCCCTTGACCTTTAACGTGCCAGGCAGATAATGCGGCATTGCATTCACGCCAGAGTAATAGCCGGGCTATGCCACGAATTTTATACAGTGCTTTCTTATACCTTATGCTGCCCTTAATCCTGCTGCGCTTGCTGTGGCGGGCCGGGCAGGCTCGGGCTTATCGTCAGCGTATTGCTGAGCGGTTTGGTTTTTTTGCGGCGCCAAGGCAAACCGGCGGATTGTGGATTCACGCTGTTTCGGTGGGGGAAAGTATTGCCGCCGCGCCAATTATTCAACACTTTCTGGATAACTACCCGCAGCTACCTATTGTGGTCACCACCATGACGCCGACTGGCTCAGAGCGGGTACGCTCAATGTTTGGCGAGCGGGTCTTTCACGTTTACGCACCCTACGATTTACCGGATGCCGTTGGCCGGTTTTTAAATAAATTGCGGCCAGCAGTGGCGGTGATTATGGAGACCGAAGTGTGGCCGAATATGGTTTGTCAGGCTGAGGGGCGGGGTATTCCGGTGATTTTGGCCAATGGCCGGATGTCGGCGCGGTCGGCTAGGGGTTACGGGCGGCTGACGAAATTGAGTCGTGATGTTTTCTCGCGATTCAGTCGTATTGCCGCTCAGTCCGAGGCTGACGGTGAGCGCTTTGTGGCGCTGGGTTTGCCGCTGAGTAAGCTCACGGTGTCGGGCAGTATTAAGTTTGATTTGCAGATTTCGGCGACATTCTTGGCCCAGACCCAAGATTTACGCAGGGTAATGCTGGGTCGGCGTCCGGTGTGGATTGCCGCCAGCACCCATGCCGGTGAGGATGAGATGTTACTGCTGGCCCATCGGCAATTGTTGCGCAGCGCGCCCCGGGCGGTATTGATTCTGGTGCCTAGACACCCAGAGCGATTTAATAAAGTGGCGGAATTGTTGGCGGCGCAGAACTTTGTGCATGAACGTCGCAGCGTATTGCGTCAGGCCGGAGCTGCGATCAGTTTGGCGGAGCCAAGCTCGGTGTTATTGGGCGACACCATGGGCGAGCTGCTCATGTTATTGGCCTGCGCTGATGTGGCGTTTGTCGGTGGCAGCTTTATTGACCATGGTGGTCACAACACTCTGGAGCCAGCGGCTTTGGGCTTGCCAGTATTGAGTGGCCCCAGCGACTTTAATTTTGCCGAGATCAGTGCTCTGTTAACGGCTTCTGGGGGCTTGTTGAAGGTAGCCGATGCCGATGCTTTGGCAGTGGCTTTACAGGAGTTATTTGCCGACCCCCAGCGGCGTCAAGCTCAAGGCGCGGCGGCGAAAGGGGTGGTGGATAATAATCGCGGAGCTTTACAGCGCTTACTGACGATTATTGAGTCTGAGCTAAACGCCTAGCGTAGGGCGGTCGTATTGCTTTGGTGATCTTTCAGCGACACAGCATCCGCTGCTTGCAGCCATTTATTAAGATCGACAATATCTGCCGGACTCAAGGTGCCGGCATTGAGTTTGAGCTTTAATACATCAATCACATAGTCATAGCGGGCGTTGGTGTGGTCGCGCATAGCGGCATAAAGTCTGCGCTGAGCATCCAGTACGTCAACTATATTTCGCGTTCCCACTTCATAGCCAGCTTCGGTGGCATCCAGTGCGCTGCGGGTGGAAATAATATTCTGCTGACGGGCACCAACGGTCTTCACGTCGGTGTACACCGCGATGTGCTGGGCGCGGGTGCCAGTGATGACCTGGCGCTGGGTGGTCTGAGCCTGATAATTGGCGGCATTGTATTGCTCGTAAGCCTTGCGCCGATCAGCACTGATTGCGCCACCGCTAAACAATGGCATGCTTAGGGTGACACGAAGGACTTGCGATTCTGTATAGCTGTCGGGAGGTGTTGAAAATGTGCTGGAGGGATTGAAGCGAGTGCGACCATCCAAATCCTCTTGAGTGGCTGTAAAGCTGCCAGTGATTTTGGGCAAGTGGCCCATTTTCTTGGCTTGGGCAATTTGGTAAGCAGAGCCTGCGCTGGCATTGGAAACTTTGAGCTGATAGTTATTGGCCAGGGCAAAATTCACCCATTCGGCGCGATCAGCGGGTTCCGGCATGGTGATGGGAAAATCTGCTTTTAACGACCAGAGGTTGCTATGGCTTTGGCCGGTCAGGCTGCTGAGATTTTCCCGGGCAATGGCCAAGTTGCCTTCAAAGCCAAGGCGCTGGGCGACAGTGCCGTCAAAAACTGCGCGGGCTTCATGAACATCGGTAATGGCAATTAAACCCACGTCAAAACGCTGCTGAGTCTGCTCTAGCTGGCGTTTTCCGGCGCGTTCTTCGGCCCTTGATGCATCGAGATTTTCACGGCCGCGCAGTACATTAAAATAGGCCTCGGCAACCCGTACAATCAATTGCTGTTGGTCGTAAGCTAGTTGGGCTTTGGCCTGCTCGGTGACTTTTTTACCGGCGCGGAAAGTGAACCAAGCAGGTAAATCGAATAGGGCCTGATTCAGGGACACTGAATAGCCTTCGGTTTCACTCCCTGAGTGAGTGCTTTGGTCAATGGTCGATGACGAATTAGTGGTCGATGGCGAATTTGTGAGGCCACCAGTGGTGACGTCACTAAAGGTGATGCTTTTAGCCTCGCGGTCGCTCTCCACATCCTGATAATAGGCTTGAGCATTAATTTGCGGCAATAAAGCGGCACGACTCAGATTTTTGGTTTCAAGATTGGCTCGATAGCTTGCTTCAGCGGCTTTTAACTGGGGATCATTTTGCACAGCCAATTCGTAAACATCTAATAGCGTGTCTGCATTGCTGTAAGTGCTGCTTAAAATCGCAGCGAGGGAGAGGTTCAATAGATGACGTTTGGCAATCATAGCGTTAACCTGTGCTCCATAGAGACGAATTTGGACTGTGGGGGAGTGTATCAAACTCCGGCAGCCTGATAATGAATATTAACTAAAGTTATGAATAAAGCAGCATACCAGTGGGAGGATTGTGGTTAGCCAACGATATCAGATTGACCTAAACGGACATCTTGCCGATTGTGAGATGAATTTCCGCCGCTTGCAGAAATTACTGCCAAGTTCGACTGCAGCGGGGGACTGCCTGCGGTTTGGCGTGGCCACAGATGCCATTGAGGTGTTAGTGAAAGAATGCGCGCCCTATACCACCATGATTGAGTTGCGTTTGGCGCGGCCACTATTTGCGGATATGCCCGCGCCCACCCTGCATGTGCGCATCTATCATGACGCCAATCTTGCCGAGGTAATGGGCGCCAGCGGTTTGCGACCGCCTCGGCCGCGCTATAGCTACCCAAACGCCGGCATGTACCAGCGTGACGAAAAAGCGCAGCAAAACCGCTATTTAGGGGAGTGGCTGAGTTTATGCCTCAGTTTGGGGCGGTCTTTGGATAATCCCCTGAATATTCTGGAAACATGACGCCCTTCACTTTTTCTACTGGCGAAGCCTGGAGTCATCCCGTATAAATCAAACAAGTTTTTGTAAAGCAGCGCTGAAGTCTTGCCATTTAAAACAGCGTTTTTCTCGAAAAAGTGATGAGGCCCTTGTGATTTTGCCTGTTCAGACCGAAACAACACCGCTGATAGTGGTGCAAATTAGCGATTGCCACCTTGGTGCAAACCTTGGTGACAGCCTGCTTGGTATGGATACCGACAACAGTCTGGAGGCGGTTTTACAGACTGTGGCCGAAGAGGTGCCGCATATCGATCTGCTGGTGGTGTCGGGCGATGTCTCCGCCAATGCCGAGGTCCAGTCCTATCAACGTCTGGCCGCGCGATTACAGAATATGGCCACCCAAGTAGTGTGGTTGCCCGGCAACCACGATGATGCCACCTTGATGCGCAGTATTGTCGGTGCAGAGCATATGCCCTCCAGCGTGACCATTGGCGGCTGGCAGTTGGTGTTTTTAAACTCGGCGGTGCCCGGCAAAGTGGCTGGCGCCTTGGCGAAAGACCAACTCGATATTTTGCAGCAGGCGGCTGCGAATGAATTGCCCAGTCTGGTTTTTGTACATCATCATTTACGGGCTTTGGGTTGCGCTTGGCTGGATGAGCAGCGGATTGCCAACGCCGATTCAGTGTTCGAGATTGTGGCTGCCAAGCCGCAGTTTAAAGCCATTATTTCCGGGCATGTTCATCAGCAGCACGAAAGTTTGCATCAAAACATTGCCCTACTGACTACGCCGTCGACCTGTGTGCAATTTGCTCCGGGCAGCGATGGTTTTGCTCTAGACGATTGCAATCCGGGCTACCGGGGTTTTTGGCTGGGCGGCAAAGGCCAATTTCAGACAAGAGTGTCGCGGGTAAAAGGTGTAACATTTAGCGTCGACAATTTGGCAAGTGGTTACGAATGACGGCAGGTTTAATTTATATTCATGGTTTTCTCTCTTCCCCCCAATCGTTAAAAGCCGAGCAGCTGGCGACTTATGTGGCAGAAAATCATCCCGATATTGTTTATTCGGTACCGGATTTGGCCAATAATCCTGGCGAAGCCTGTAGGCAGCTTGATCAACAGGTACAGGATTTCCTGCAGCAAAATAGTGGGCCGCTGGGCTTGGTGGGCAGCTCATTGGGGGGATTCTTGGCCACAGTGATGGCCGAGCGTTATCGGCTACCCGCGGTGCTGATTAATCCAGCGGTGGAGCCCCATCATCTTGCCCAGCATTTTATTGGTCAGCATCACAATCCTTACACGGGGGTCGACTTTAGTCTTGATCAGGGTGATATTGATGAATTGCAATCGCTGCTGGTTAAACCCGACGCAGGTCGTTATTGGGTATTGCTTCAAGACCAGGATGAAGTTCTGGATTATCGGGATGCCGTGCGTTTTTATGCCGGCTGCGAGATGACCGTCGAAGCTGGCGGTGACCACAGATTTCAACAGTTCGACCAGCATTTGGCCGAGGTCATGGGGTTTTTACAATTGCAGCCGCACTAAGCTGACACTATTATGATGCAGTCTGCCCATGTTGGGGTCGACTTGGCGTCTTTTTGCTCACGCGGCACTGCCGCTAACAATGGTTATCAATGTCACAATATACTTCGAAATCCATAGAAGTCCTCACAGGTCTCGAGCCAGTTCGCAAGCGTCCCGGCATGTATACCGACACCACCCGGCCCAATCATTTGGCCCAAGAAGTGATCGACAATAGTGTCGATGAAGCGCTGGCGGGGCACGCCAAAGAAATTATTGTCACCCTCTACCCTGATGGTTCTCTTAGCTGTGCTGATGATGGTCGTGGCATGCCGGTGGACATCCATCCCGAGCAGGGTTTGCCGGGGGTTGAGGTGATACTCTGCACTCTGCATGCTGGTGGTAAATTCTCCAATGACAATTACCAATTTTCAGGCGGCTTGCACGGCGTTGGGGTGTCGGTGGTCAATGCGCTGTCTAATTCGCTGGAAATTGTCATCAAGCGCGATGGCGAAGTTCACCAGATGTTCTTTGCCAGTGGCAACAAGGCCTCGGATTTGGCGGTGATCGATACTTGCGGTAAGCGTAATACCGGTACCTTTATTCGTTTTACCCCAGACCCGAAATACTTTGATACGGCTAAGTTCTCAGTGCGCCGCCTCAAGCATGTGCTGCGTGCCAAGGCAGTCTTATGCCCAGGCCTACACGTTAAATTTATTGACGAAACCGGCACCGAGAGCGAGGAATGGTATTACGAGGATGGCCTGCGTGACTATCTTGCCAGCCACACCCGAGAATACGACACCCTGCCGGCCGAACCCTTTATTGGCCATTTCAGCGGTCGCTCTGAGGCGGTGGACTGGGCCGTGCAATGGTTTCCGGAAGGTGGTGAGTTGCTCACCGAATCCTATGTCAATTTGATCCCCACCGCCCAGGGTGGCACCCATGTGAATGGTTTGCGCAGCGGCCTGCTCGACGCTATGCGCGAGTTTTGTGAATTTCGCAGCCTGATTCCTCGCGGCGTAAAACTGGCCCCGGACGATATTTGGGACAAATGCAGCTATGTCTTGTCTTCTAAATTGGCTGACCCGCAATTCTCCGGCCAAACCAAGGAGCGTCTCAGCTCGCGGGAGGCATCTGCCTTTGTCTCTGGCGTGGCCAAAGATGCCTTTAGCCTGTGGCTGAATCAGCATACTCAGGACGCTGAAAAGCTCGCTGAGCTGTGTATCAATAATGCTCAAACCCGCATGCGCAAAGCCAAAAAAGTGGTGCGTAAAAAGGTTTCTGCAGGCCCAGCACTGCCGGGTAAATTGGCCGACTGTTCCGGTGGTGATATCGAGCGCTCGGAACTATTTTTGGTTGAGGGTGACTCGGCGGGTGGTTCGGCTAAGCAAGCGCGCGACCGCCAGTTTCAGGCCATATTGCCGCTGCGAGGTAAAATCCTCAACACTTGGGAGGTCGATTCCCAGCAGATTCTGGCCTCGCAGGAAGTACATGATATCTCGGTGGCCATGGGTATCGATCCAGACTCCGATGATCTTACTGGCCTGCGCTACAACAAAATCTGTGTGTTGGCCGATGCTGACTCCGATGGGCTGCATATTGCGACATTATTGTGCGCGCTGTTTTTACGCCACTTTCGGCCGCTGGTTCAGCAGGGCCATGTTTTTATCGCTATGCCGCCGCTATACCGTATCGATCTGGGCAAAGAAGTCTATTACGCCCTCGATAATGCTGAAAAACAGGGCATTATGGATCGCCTCGAAGCGGAAAATAAGCGCGGCAAAGTGTCAGTTACCCGCTTTAAAGGTCTGGGTGAAATGAACCCCCTGCAGTTGCGCGAAACCGTAATGGATCCCAACACCCGTCGGCTGGTGCGGTTATCGATAGAAGACGGTGATGAAACTGACAGTCTGATGGACATGTTGCTGGCCAAAAAACGCGCGCCAGACCGCAAAACTTGGCTGGAAACCAGTGGGGCAGAGGCAGAGGTTCTGCTCTAGTTGTAGAGGCGTAAAAGGACAAGTCTGCCGTGTTGATACGCTTGAGTTATGGTGTGGGTCTGGCGTCGATGGGCATGCTGGGGATGGTATTTATAGCGCCAGCTTCACTTTGCCTGCTGCTCAGCAGCCTGATTTAGGCACAGCAAAGAAGATTGCGGTGAAAGTGACAGCCAGTAATGCCAAGCAGGGGCAACGGTGGCATTGGGTGGTTTTCTGTTCAGTCGCCCAGTTAAGCGGTGAATACCAAGATCGCGTCCCTGAGGGCCGCTTATTTCGAGCCGGGTGTGCATTGGTTGGAGTTAAAGTTTTACGCTTTAGTGCTACGTGAAGCGGGAGTTGTTGGTCCTTTTTTTCATGACAATAGCCTGAATAAGCGCCAGTATTGGAGTAATCGCGGCCATGCCGCTATAATGCCGACAGTCAAATTTTGCGGGCTTATCAGCCCTGCGTGTTGAGAGGGCACTTACGGTGAATAGTATGATGTTGAAGAAAATAGCGGCAGTGGTGAGTTTATTACTGGTATGTATGTCGGCTTGGGCGTTGACCGATAAGCAGCGTGCTGACGTTGAAATGCGTATTCAGCCAGTAGGTAAAGTGTGTTTGCAAGGCGACAATAGCTGTGGCGCGGCCATGGCGTCTGCCGGTGGTGCCGCAAAATCAGGTGAAGATATTTATAACACAACTTGTGTGGGTTGCCATGCCAGTGGTGCCGGTGGCGCTCCCAAGGTGGGTGATGTTGCAATTTGGTCTACACGTACTGGCAAGGGTATTGATGCTGTGTACCAAAATGCGATCAAAGGCTTTAACAATATTGGCATGATGCCAGCCAAAGGTCTGTGCATGAGCTGCTCAGACGAAGAAGTCATGGCGGCAGTGGATTATATGGTTAACAACAGCAAGTAATTGCTGGCTAGTGTTTGAAAACCGCGCTTCGGGCGCGTTTTTTTTATCTCAAAAAACTGGATTAGCTCATTGAGCGTCTATTTCCATGCCAAAAATCGAAATTTGGTCGACAGTCGTATATAAATAGTAGACTTTTAGACAGTTAGTAAATGATGCGATCAATGGTGAAATCATGAGGATTTGGGCAGGATTATTAGGTGTAATCTTTATACTTGCTGGCTGTGGCGGCGGTTCGTCATCTTCAGCTGCCGCGCCGGGAAGCCCTGCGCCGCAAGATAACGGTGGCGGCGCACCGTCATCAGCTGGCGGCAGCAATGCCGCCACTTACGGCGAGCCCAAATCCACGCAGATCCGGCCGGGTGCTGAAATTGTTGCTAATGGGAGTAGTTGCACCGGTAATTTCCTTTATTCGCCCTTCGCCGGAGAAGTCTATATTGGGGTTGCGGCCCACTGTTTCAGTCCGGATTCAAATCGAGGGATTGACCCCTGTGAAACCAGTAATTTACCGATTGGCAGTGCGGTGAGTATAGAAAATGCCGTTCATTCGGGTCAGTTGGTCTACAGCAGTTGGCAGGCCATGCAGGCCAATAAGGAAATACCCGGCTCTGCAGCATGCCAATACAATGATTTTGCACTGGTAAAAATTGATTCGCGGGATTTGGCTAATATTCATCCCGCGGTAGTCGCCATCGGTGGTCCCAAGTCACTGTTTACTGGCCTTGCCAATGTGGGTGATAAAGTTTTGGCCTATGGACACTCCTCGTTGAATTTTGGCTCTCGCGATGTTGAAATCAAGGAGGGTGAAATACGCGCTGTGCAAGGTGGCGGTTGGGCATACGAATTGGTTGTCGATAACCCTGGTGTGCCGGGAGATAGTGGCGGCCCGGTGTTAACAGCCAATGGCCGGGCTTTGGCAGTGATCAACGTGATAACGGCCGGGTTTGGCTCGGCGCTAGTGACTAACGGCGTCGTCAATCTGGATATGGCGCTGCGCTATGCCATCGATGGAAGTTTTATTAATAGAGGCACGAAAATACTGACTTGGGATGATTTCAGGCCAGCGGGAGATTTGTAATTTGCTTGGTCGATCTTCGGCTAGATTGGCTGAACTTACCGAGTAAGTTTATTGCTAGTCGAACATATTTCGCAAGCTGGCGAGAGTCTGGCCGCCGCGTTTCAGATTTTGGGCAGGGTCGGCATCACCTCTACCTTCCCATTCCAAATCGTCCTGGGGAAGTTCGGCAAGAAAGCGGCTGGGTTCGCAGCTGGTGAACTCCCCGAAGCTTTTGCGCTTGGCGCAGTAACTCATTGTTAAAGTACGCTGGGCGCGAGTGATGCCCACATAACAAAGTCGTCGCTCTTCCTCGACCATGCCGTCGTCAATGCTGTTTTGGTGGGGCAGAATCCCTTCTTCTAAGCCAATCATAAACACATGCGGAAATTCCAAGCCCTTGGCCGCGTGTAGGGTCATGAGCTGAACTTGGTCATCACTTTCTTTTTCGTCTTCCTGCCGTTCCATTAAATCGCGTAATACCAGACGACTAATCGCGCCCTCGATGGCATTGGCGCTTTCGTCATCTTTAAGAGATTTCTCCAAGGAGCTGATCAATATATAGACATTGGCCATGCGCCGTTCGGCAATGGCCACCGACGAGCTGTTTTGAATCAGCCAGTCTAGGTAATCAATGTCGCCACACAGTTGGCGAATGCTTTCAATGGGATCTTCTTCGTAACACTTGCGCCGTAAATTACCCAGCCAGCCACTAAATTCTCTTAGTCTAAGGACGGCGGCCTCGGGTAGTCTCTGCGTCAGCCCCATTTCGTCGCAGGCCTGGTACATACTGATTTCGCGCTCGGTGGCGTAGCGGCCCAAGCTTTCTAGGGTCGATGTGCCAATTTTGCGACGAGGTACGTTCACAATGCGTAAAAAAGCGTTGTCGTCGCCAGGATTAATAATTAGGCGCAGATAGGCCATGATGTCTTTGATTTCAGGACGGCTGAAAAACGAGGTGCCACCACTGAGCTTGTAGGGTATCTGGTGGACTTGCAGTTTTAACTCCAGTAGCCGCGACTGGTGGTTGCCGCGATAGAGTACGGCGTAATCACCAAAGCGACCCTGAGTTCGCAGCTTGTGGTCAAGAATCTCCATTACCACGCGCTCACATTCGGCGTCATCGTTGCGACAGCGAATAATGCGAATATGCTCGCCGTAGCCCAATTCAGACCACAGTGCCTTATTGAGTTCGTGAGGGTTATTGGCAATGACGGTATTGGCGGCTTTGAGAATACGCGCGGTAGAGCGATAGTTTTGCTCTAGCTTGACGACTTTTAGGTGTGGGTAATCTTTACTCAGCAAGGCTAGGTTTTCGGGCTTGGCACCGCGCCAGGCGTAAATCGACTGGTCGTCGTCACCCACTACCGTTAGCCCGCCGCGATCGCCAACTAGCTGTTTGACAAGATGGTACTGAGAGCCGTTGGTGTCCTGATATTCATCCACCAGCATATAGCGGATTTTTTGCTGCCATTTGGCGAGAATATCCGGGTGCTCTTCAAATAAACGCGCTGGCAGCATAATCAGATCGTCAAAATCTAGTGCGTTATAAGCTTTTAGGGCGCTTTGATAGCGCAAATAGGCTTGTGAGCAGAGTATGTCGGCTGGCCCCTCGGCTGTGGCGATGGCCTGCTCGGGCGAAATAAATTCATTTTTCCACTGGGAAATACGCTGTTGAATACGGTCAGCATTATCGGTTTCGGTGCCGTGGTCCTGCATCAAAAGGTCGCGGATCAAGGTTTGCGCGTCCTGGCCGTCAAAAATGGAAAAGCCGGATTTATACTGCAGAGCCTTGTATTCACTGCGTAAAATTGTCATTCCCAAATTGTGGAAGGTGGAGACGGTCAGCCCCCGCGCCTGCTTGCCCTTGACCAGCTGAGATACCCGCTCCTTCATTTCACGGGCGGCTTTATTGGTGAAGGTCACCGCGGCAATATTGCGGGCGGGCATGCCACACTTCTCAATCAGATAGGCCATTTTTCGGGTGATAACGCTGGTTTTGCCACTGCCGGCCCCAGCCAATACCAAAATCGGGCCGTCAATATAATGTACCGCCTCGCGCTGTCTGTCGTTGAGTTTACTCACCCGTGTGTGGTGTCCTGGAAAATTGCTGAGAAAGGACGCGCATTGTAACAGTCAGTAGCTCTTACAAGAACTCCTGTCGTGGGGGGTGGGTTTGCTCAGCTAGCCCTTGGGCTTGGTTGGCAAATTTGCATTGGGCCTAGAGCCTAGATCTCTCCCCGATAAATAATGGCTTCCTGAAGGTGCTCCAGCTTTATGACTTCGCAGGCTGCAAGGTCGGCAATACTGCGGGAGATTTTTAACAGGCGGTGGTGGGCACGGGCGCTGAGACCGAGTTTCTGCTCGGCTTTCAGCATAAATTGCTGACCTTGCGCGTCTAGCGCGCAGAATTGATAAACCTCTTTAGGGCTGAGGTTAGCGTTAATATTATCACTGCGCAGCAGCTGTAAGTTGCGGGCCGCGCAGACTCGTTCGCGAACCTCTGCACTACTTTCACCAAGGCTTGAATCCTGCAATACCCCGGGTGGTAGTCGCAATACCCGGATGCGTAAGTCGATGCGATCTAGTAGTGGACCAGAAATTTTACTGCGGTAGCGTTGGATTTGATCTGGGGTGCATCGGCACTCTTTGCTGTCATCGCCATCATAGCCGCAGGGACAGGGGTTCATTGCTGCAACTAATTGAAATTGTGCCGGGAAAGTAAGTTGTTGGGCTGCACGAGAAATAAGAACTTGCCCTGATTCCAGTGGCTCACGCAAGACCTCAAGCACTTTGCGTGGGTATTCAGGTAGTTCATCCAGAAATAATACGCCGCGGTGAGCTAGGGAAATTTCACCGGGGCGGGGATAGCTGCCGCCACCCACTAGGGCAACACCAGAGGCGGTGTGGTGGGGGGCGCGAAAAGGACGATTCAAGTTTAGCGGCAGGCCTGCGACCGATTGTACGGTGGCAATTTCCAGTCGCTCAGTTTCACTTAATGGCGGCAAAATTCCCGGCAGGCGATGGGCTAGTAAAGTTTTACCGGTGCCTGGCGGTCCACTCAGTAGTAAGCTGTGGCCACCGACCGCGGCAATCTCTAGTGCCCGTTTGGCACTGAGTTGGCCGCGCACATCGGCGAGGTCTGGGTAGCTGTCCGGTTTTATTTCGGCGTCATCGGCTGAGGCAAATGCTAGGGTTTTCTGACCAACTAGGTGGGCGACCACAGCAAGTAGGGAGTCAGCTTCATGCAGTGCGCCGCCATCAATGATGGCCGCAAGACCGCGATTGGCAGAGGGTAAAATGAGGGTGTGACTAGCTTGGCTGGCCTGAACCGCGGCGGGCAGAGCGGCATCGACAGCACGTAGTTCGCCGCCCAAGCCCAGTTCGCCAATAAATTCATAGTGCGCAACTGATTTTATCGGGACTTGGCCGGTAGCCACCAATATGCCGATGGCAATGGGCAGATCAAAGCGTCCGCCTTCCTTGGGCAAGTCGGCCGGTGCTAAATTGACGGTAATGCGGCTGACAGGGAAGTCGAAACGGGAGTTCATCAGTGCCGATCGGACTCGGTCGCGACTCTCGCGAACACTGGCTTCTGGCAAGCCGACAATATTAAAACTTGGCAGTCCGCTGGAAAGATGCACTTCTATAGTGACAAGTGGGGCGTGCACGCCGAGTTTGGCACGGCTAAATACGGTGGCAAGAGGCATTTCTTCATCCTTGAAGGCCGCGATGCGAGATTAGCTTTTCTGCTCTAACTGCTCGGTTAAAGACGCTAATTGTTTTTCGAGAGCGTCTAGTTTGCTGCGAGTGCGATTTAGCACGGCGACTTGAGCATCAAACTCGTCCCGCGACACCATGTTCAGGCGACTAAATCCGCCCTGCAGTAAAACCTGTACCTTTTCTTCGATGTCTTGCTGAATTTCAGGTCCATTACTCATTAACTTACTGGCCTGTTGGGCCAGCTGAGCAATAAAATCGGGTTTGGCCATGGTTTATTTCCTCGTTACTGCGCTAAGTGTATCGTTAATTGGCATGAGGTGGGATACCTCGGTTGAAACATCTTGTCAGCAAGCCTGTTCGACGGCTCAGTGTTGAGGGCCTCTCCATGGGGCATTGCACAAAAATACCTGAACAAATTTGGCGCAGTGTTAGCGGCGCTGCACAGTGATGGTACAGATATTGCTTTTCAAGCAGAAGGAAAGTGCGGCTACACCGTTACTGCGCTGTTTAGTTTTATTCATAACATTGATGAAGGCTACTTTGTTGACCGCTAAGCCCCTAGTAAAAAAGGCTCTACAGATACTAGCGCAGGAAAATGTGCCCATCAAATCTTGGCCTGCCGCGATACAGCTGGATTTCCGGGCCCGCGCCGAGCGCACAGATTTGGTGCGCATGGAGCACAAAGGCCCGCTGCGAGTTCAGCGACCTTTCTATCCTGAGGGGGATTGCTGCCATGTCTGTTTGCTGCATCCTCCGGGCGGCTTGGTGGCAGGGGATACCTTAAGGATTGCAGTCAATTTGCAAGTCGGTTCACATGCTCTGCTCACTACAACCTCGGCGGGTAAAGTGTACCGCAGTGATCTCGCCAAAACTGCGCAGACTCAAGGTGTGTTAGCTGAGGTCGGTGATGGCGCTTGTTTGGAGTGGCTGCCACAGGAAACCATTGTGTTTGAGGGCGCCGAGGCGGTATTAAGCAACGTCTTTAATTTGCAGGGCGAGGCTAAATTATGTGCATGGGATATTGTGGTTTTAGGCCGCCGAGCCAGCGGAGAAGGTTTTAATCATGGCCGTTGCCTGCAAAAAATTGATATTCGCCGCAATGGTATTCCGATTCTCGCTGAGCGGACCGACTATGTGGGTGGCAGTAATATGTTAGATGAGCCATGGGGTATGGCTTCGGCCTCGGTAAGCGGGACTTTATTTGCGACGCTGGTGTGTGATCAGCAGCGGATGGACGATTTACGTGCTGGCTTGGCTGCACTGGCGAAAGACTCTAATTGGCTGGCTGCAGAGTGGGGTTTGTCGCAAAAGCGCGATATTTTTTTAGCGCGCTTTTTAGGTGATTCACCGGAGCAGTGCCGCAAAGGATTCATTTGGCTGTGGTCGCAATTGAGGCCTTTATTAAATTCCAGAGAGGCTTGCCCGCCGCGTATTTGGAATACGTAATTCGTCGAGTGTCAGTTTGGTGATGGAAAAATTTAATAATTAACAGGATGGTTTGGCTATGGAATTGAGTCCGAGAGATAAAGATAAATTACTGTTGTTCACCGCGGCTTTATTGGCAGAGCGACGTAAGGCCAAGGGCCTGAAATTAAACTACCCCGAGGCCATTGCCCTCATTTCTGCTGAGGTGATGGAGGGTGCCCGCGAGGGTCGTACGGTGGCGGAAATGATGAGCGCAGGCCGACAGGTTTTGAACCGGGATGAGGTGATGGATGGTGTGGCCGAAATGATTCATGAGGTGCAGGTTGAAGCGACGTTCCCCGACGGCACCAAATTGGTCACTGTCCATAACCCGATTGTATAAATACTAAAAAATTAATAGACAGTGGAGTGCCTATGAATCCCGGAGAAATTGAAGTGGCTAAGGGTGAGATCACCCTCAATGTTGGTCGCCAAACTTGCGTGCTTGATGTTGCGAATAGCGGTGATAGACCAATTCAAGTGGGTTCGCACTACCATTTTTTTGAAGCTAATCCCGCGCTGATTTTTGATCGCGCTGCTAGTCGCGGTTTTCGTTTGAATATTGCCGCCGGCACGGCGGTACGTTTTGAGCCAGGACAAAGTCGGCAGGTTGAGTTGGTAGCCTTGGCGGGTAAGCGCGAGGTCTATGGTTTTCGTGGTGATGTTATGGGTGCGTTGGATAAAAAAGGAGCTTAATCATGGCTACAATTGATCGTCGTGCCTA
This sequence comes from Zhongshania sp., assembly GCA_047624025.1. Lineage (GTDB taxonomy): Bacteria > Pseudomonadota > Gammaproteobacteria > Pseudomonadales > Spongiibacteraceae > Spongiibacter. The sequence goes on along the minus strand of JBLHPB010000004.1, from coordinate 28,179 downwards.
TGCGGATATGTATGGCCCCACCGTGGGCGACCGCCTGCGTTTGGCAGACACGGAGTTGTGGATTGAGGTCGAGAAAGACTTCACCACTTACGGTGAAGAGGTTAAATTTGGTGGCGGGAAAGTTATTCGCGATGGCATGGGCCAGAGTCAATTGGGTAGTGCCGATACCCCGGACACTGTCATTACCAACGCTCTTATTCTAGATCACTGGGGAATTGTTAAAGCCGACGTGGCGATTACAGCGGGTCGGATATCTGCCATAGGTAAAGCCGGGAATCCCGATATACAGCCGGACGTCACCATTATTATCGGCCCCTGCACCGAGGTGATAGCCGGTGAAGGGCAGATCCTCACGGCTGGTGCCATTGATTCTCATATCCACTTTATTTGCCCCCAGCAAATAGAAGAAGCATTGATGAGCGGCGTCACTACGATGATTGGCGGAGGTACTGGCCCCGCTACCGGCACCAATGCCACCACATGCACACCTGGGGCTTGGCATTTGGGCAAAATGCTTCAGGCTGCAGAAAGTTTTCCCATGAATCTGGGTTTTCTGGGCAAGGGCAATGCCAGTTTACCAGGGGCTTTGGAAGAGCAAATTAAAGCCGGTGCGATGGGTTTGAAACTGCACGAAGATTGGGGAACCACTCCAGCCTCTATAGACTGCTGCTTAAGTGTGGCCGAGCAATATGATGTGCAAGTGGCTATCCACACCGACACCTTGAACGAATCTGGTTTTGTCGAAGATACTCTCGCGGCCTTTAAAGGTCGTACTATTCATACCTATCACACGGAGGGTGCCGGGGGTGGTCATGCGCCGGATATTATCAAGGCCTGCGGCTCACCTAATGTCTTGCCCTCGTCCACCAATCCTACGCGCCCCTATACGATAAATACCGTTGACGAGCATTTGGATATGTTGATGGTTTGCCATCACCTCGACCCTAATATTCCGGAAGATGTGGCTTTTGCCGATTCGCGTATCCGCAAAGAGACCATTGCCGCTGAAGACATTCTGCACGACCTTGGCGCTTTTTCTATGATCGCCTCAGACTCGCAGGCGATGGGCCGAGTCGGGGAAGTAGTTTGCCGTACTTGGCAGACGGCTCATAAGATGAAAGTGCAGCGCGGCGCACTGCCAGAAGACAGCGATTACAGCGACAATTTCCGCGCCCGGCGCTACATCGCTAAATATACTATAAACCCCGCTATAGCTCACGGTATTGCACATGAAGTAGGCTCGATAGAAACCGGAAAACTGGCCGACTTGGTACTGTGGAAACCAGCATTTTTCGGTATTAAACCGTCGATGATTATTAAAGGCGGCGCGATTGCTGCGGCGCCGATGGGTGACCCCAATGCTTCGATTCCCACGCCTCAACCCGTTCACTATCGGATGATGTTCGGCGCCTTTGGGAAAGCGTGTGTGCAGACCTCGGTGAGTTTCGTTAGTCAGGCTTCGATCGATGCTGGTATTGCGGGAAATTTGGGTTTGGATAGACCTTTGGTAGCGGTTAAAAATTGTCGCAATGTCACCAAGGCCGATATGATTTTGAATAATTATCAGCCGGTGATGGAGGTAGATCCCGACACATATGAGGTGCGGGCTGATGGCCAGTTGCTAACGTGTGAGCCGGCCACTGAACTGCCATTAACGCAAATTTACTGCTTGTTTTAAATCCAGGGAAAAAGATAAGGGCGTGTATGTTGGAATGTTATAAGGTCCAGGGTGGCGGAGACAGTAATGTTTCTATGCGGATTGTACTGTGCTTTCAGGAGCGTCAGCGCAGTCGTTTCAAGGGTAAAACCCAATGTGAAAAGGATTTATCCTGGTTTCTTGAGCGCGGTCAGGTGCTAGCGGATGGCGATGTTTTGCTAGCCAAAAGCGGTGAGCGTATTGCCGTGGTGGCTGCGGAGGAAACAGTCTCTGTGGTACAGACCGGCGACCCGCTATTGTTGGCCAGAGCGGCCTATCATTTGGGTAATCGACATGTGCCTTTGCAGGTTGAGGCCGGCGAACTGCGCTACCAGCACGATCATGTCCTTGACGATATGTTGCAAGGTTTGGGTCTCACTGTGATTGTTAGTGATAAAGCCTTTCATCCTGAAAGTGGCGCCTATCATAATAGTGGCGCGGGCAGTATTCACAGTCATCACCATCATGACTAGCCCGTTATTGCATTTGATGCAATTGGTGAGCCCTGCCCTGCCGGTGGGTGCCTACGCTTATTCTCAAGGTTTGGAGTTCGCGGTGGAACGGGGTTGGGTAAATAATTTGCCTAGCACTGAAGGCTGGATCGGTGAGGTATTGGCCCACAGTCTCGGTGGTTTAGACTTGCCGGTATTGCAGCGGCAATGGCTGGCTTGGCAGGGTAATGATCTGGTCACCGTGGCGTATTGGAATGATTATTTACAGGCATCAAGAGAGTCTAAAGAGTTATTGCTGGAAGATATGCAGATGGGCGAGGCTCTATTGCGCTTGCTGGTGTCATTAGAGTTGCCCGCTGCACTGCAATGGCGGAGTAATGCCGCGCCGAGTTTTGCCACCATGTTTTCCTTGGCCGCCAGCCATTGGCAGATTCCGCTTGTTGATACCATGACAGGTTTTGCCTGGAGTTGGCTGGAGAATCAGGCGGCCGCGGCAATTAAGCTAGTGCCATTGGGGCAGACTGATGGTCAGCGTTTGTTGCTTAAATTAATGCCTAAATTAGAAATCACGGTAGCAGAAGCCCAGCAGCGTCGGGATGAGAATCTTGGTGTTGGTCTACCAGGCTTGGCGATGGCCTCTGCCCAGCACGAAACACAGTATTCGCGATTGTTTAGATCATGACGGCTTCAGCGCATACATATCTTTGACCTTAATTGTTATTGGAGTGAAAAATGAAAAAGCCAGCATTACGGCTTGGTATTGGTGGCCCGGTAGGGTCAGGTAAAACAGCTTTGGTAAAAACCCTGTGCGCAGAATTGCGTGAGCGTTTTGATATAGCGGTGATTACCAATGATATTTACACCCGAGAAGACGCTGAGTTTTTGCTTCGACATAATGTCTTGGAGCAAGATCGTATCTTGGGTGTCGAAACCGGTGGTTGTCCCCATACCGCTATTCGCGAAGACGCCTCAATGAATTTGTCAGCGGTAGCTGAGTTGAGTAGTCGCTTTCCTGATCTCGATTTGATCATGATTGAAAGTGGTGGTGATAATCTTGCTGCGACCTTTAGTCCCGAATTATCCGATCTGACCATTTATGTGATCGATGTCTCGGCGGGTGATAAAATTCCCCGCAAAGGCGGGCCCGGCATTACTCGTTCAGATTTGCTGGTAATCAATAAAACTGATTTGGCACCACTGGTTGGTGCCAGTCTTGAAGTGATGGACAGAGATGCCAAAGCGCAGCGTGGCGATAAACCTTTTGTCTTTAGCAATTTAAAAAACGGTAGTGGCGTTGCCAGTATTGTTAACTTTATTGTTGAGCAGGGTATGTTGGCGCGCTGATGGCAATACGAAAGACTGAGGGAGCAGCATGCTAAGTGCATCCATATTCAGTGTTTTACTTTTGGGCTTTTCCTCTGGGGTGATCCACGCTTTTGATGCCGATCATTTGGCGGCGGTGAGTGGCTTGAGTGGTCGTGATCAAGGTCGTCGCAGTTATCAATTCGCTTTACACTGGGGTTTTGGTCATGGCTTGGCAGTGATTATTGTTGCCAGCGCGGTTTATCTCTTGGGTGCGGCCATTCCGGTGAAGTTCTCCATGTTTGCTGAGGCGCTGGTGGGCTGGATGTTGATAGCGGTAGGTGCATTAACCTTTTACCATCTGTGGCAACAGCATCATCGTCATGACACTAATCAGAGCAACCACCCTCATGCGCTATGGATCGGCTTGATCCATGGTAGTGCAGGTTCTGCGACCTTATTAGCGGTGATGCCTGCGCTAGGTTTGGCCAATCCCGCGCTGGGAATGATGCATGTGATGATATTTAATGTCGGTTTAATATTAGCGATGGCATTGGTTGGTGTTACTTTGAGGGGTGGGCTTAGTGCCGCCGGTCGCTATCACGACTTGATGCGATTGTTCCTGCAATCGATTTTTGCCAGCTTTGCGGTAGGTTTTGGTATTTTTCGCTTGCTCAGTTAAGAATATTTATTAATGTTTATATTTGGTGCATGCGCACAATTTACGTGCGCATATTTGCACAATGATATGTCCTAGTTTGTCCCGCTTCACTGTATTTCCCCTCCCAAGCTCTCTTATAGCCACATGCCCGGGTAGTTTCTGTTGATTGGCACTAATTCTGCAATGCCCCATGGGTAGTTTTGCGAAGGTCGGTTATTCCTGAGTGATTTGTATAACTGTATAAACAAAAAAGAGTAGGGAGCAAAATATGAAAACACCTCAAAACATCAAGGCATTGGCCAAGCGCAGCGGTATTGTGCTGGCTGCAGCGACACTGTCGCTGAGCGCCTCGATCACACAGGCAGCAGACACCATTAAAGTGGGCGTGCTGCATTCATTGTCCGGCACCATGGCCATCAGTGAGACCACCCTGAAAGACACGGTGTTAATGCTGATTGAAGAGCAGAACAAAAAAGGCGGGGTACTAGGTAAAAAATTAGAAGCCGTCGTTGTCGATCCTGCATCGAATTGGCCTTTGTTTGCAGAGAAGGCTAAAGAGCTTCTTGAGAAAGATAAGGTTGATGTTATTTTTGGTTGCTGGACTTCGGTCTCGCGTAAATCGGTACTGCCCGTTATTGAAGAATTGAATGGCCTGCTTTTTTATCCCGTTCAATATGAGGGTGAAGAATCCTCGAAAAATGTGTTCTACACCGGCGCCGCGCCAAATCAGCAAGCAATTCCTGCGGTTGATTATCTGATGAGCAAAGCGGGTGGTTCAGTAACACGCTGGGTGTTGGCTGGTACTGATTATGTTTATCCCCGTACTACCAACAAGATTCTTGAAGCTTATCTGAAAAGTAAAGGGGTGGCAGAAAAGGATATTTTAATTAATTACACGCCATTCGGTCATGCTGATTGGCAGACAATTGTTTCCGATATCAAAAAATTCGGTTCTCAAGGTAAGAAAACCGCTGTGGTCTCCACCATCAATGGCGATGCCAACGTGCCTTTCTACAAAGAGTTAGCTAACCAAGGTATGTCGGCTGAAGACATTCCGGTTGTTGCATTCTCTGTAGGTGAAGAGGAATTGTCTGGCTTTGATACTGGCCCTCTGGTTGGTCACTTGGCTGCCTGGAACTACTTTATGAGCGCCGAAGCAGAAGCGAACGACGCTTTTATTGAAAAGTGGCTGGCGTATATTGGCGATCCAAAACGTGTAACTAACGACCCAATGGAAGCTACCTATATCGGTTTCAATATGTGGGTTAAAGCCGTAGAGAAAGCAGGCACTACCAATGTTGATAAAGTTCATGATGCTTTGATTGGCATTAGTGTACCGAATCTGACTGGCGGTATGGCTACTATGCTGCCAAACCATCATCTGACCAAGCCGGTGTTGATTGGTGAAATTCAGGAAAATGGCCAGCTCGATATTGTTTGGCAAACTGAGGTTGACGTACCTGGTGATGCTTGGACTGACTTCCTGCCAGAGAGCGCAAAGCTAACTGCAGATTGGCAGAACCCTAAAATCATGTGTGGTAATTACAACACCGAAACCAAAAAATGTTCGGGACAGAATTACTAGGCTTCATATGCTTTCTGTGACTTTTAAGTAAACCAGGTAGGTTTATTATTGCCCCGACGCAATCGTGTCGGGGTATCGATTGTAAATGGATATTTCCATGAGACTGAAAAAATCCTTTTTTAGCCACTTCTTAGTTTATGTGCTGCTAATTTTTTGTAGTTTGAGTTTTGCTGAGCCCGTAAATGTAAATAATAACGATGCAGAATTTCTACTGGATGAGCTTATTACAGCGGGAAAAACCGCAGAAAAAATTAATCTCATTAATTTAATTGCTAATTCTAGTTTGGCTCAACGTGTTGTTGTACTGGAAGCTCTACAAGCCGGTGATTTGTACTACACGAAAAAAGACAAGCGATTGGTCTATGCCCACGCTGTGGTGGATGGATATAGCGCTGTGGTGGTGGTCAATAATGAAGATCTTGGTGTGGTGGGTAATCGATCACTGCGAAAAATCAGTATTAATAATGAGCTGCGTACGGTATTGCGTGGAGTATTAGCGGAATTAGCGCTACGCAGTGAGGATGCTACAACTCGTCTTCAAGCGGCAAAAAATTTAATTCGTAGTCCATCGTCGGATTTTCTTCCCGCAATTGAACGTGCTAAAGCTGTTGAAACGGACAAGCGTGTTATTGAATCATTAAACATTGCTGCGGCGATGGTGAATTTGAATTCGGATAAGCAGATCTTGCGTTTGGATGCGATTGAATCCTTTCGCGGTACGCTGGACACCGATGCGATGTCTATTCTTGCGTCGATGCAGCTCCTCGATTCAAAGGGTAGCCATCTTGAAAAAGATACGCTAGTACGTGAATCAGCCGCCGCCGTATTGGCAGAGATGCGCGACAAGGCGAAAATCTTCAAGTTGATTGAAAATACTTTTTTTGGTTTGAGTTTGGGCTCGGTGTTGTTACTAACCGCAGTGGGTTTGGCCATCACATTCGGGGTGATGGGCGTAATAAACATGGCTCACGGCGAAATGATGATGCTGGGCGCCTATACAACTTATGTCATTCAATTGTTAATGCCGAATTACATCGACTATTCAATTATCGTGGCGATACCGGCGGCATTTATGGTGTCTGGTTTGGTAGGGATTGTGATCGAGCGAGGAATTATTCGTCATCTTTATGGCCGTCCTCTGGAAACCTTACTGGCAACGTTTGGGGTCAGTTTGATATTGCAGCAGGCAGTGCGCAGTATTTTCTCGCCATTGAATAAATCGGTTACTGCGCCGAGCTGGTTGAGCGGCTCATTGGAAATCAATGGGGCTTTGTCGCTGACCTATAACCGACTTTATATTATTGCCTTCAGCCTAATTGTGTTGTTGTTGCTGGTTTTCTTGCTAAAGAAAACCTTTGTAGGCTTGCAGATGCGGGCGGTTACTCAGAACCGAGCTATGTCCAACTCCATGGGGATTCGTACTGGTTGGGTCGACGCCCTTACTTTTGGGTTGGGTTCAGGTATTGCCGGTATAGCGGGGGTGGCCTTAAGTCAGCTGACTAACGTCGGCCCTAACCTCGGCCAGTCCTATATTATCGATTCGTTTATGGTGGTGGTCTTCGGTGGCGTGGGAAATTTGTTCGGCACTTTCTTTGCGGCTATGAGTTTGGGGGTCGCCAATAAGTTCTTGGAGCCTTTTGCAGGCGCAGTGCTGGCAAAAATATTCGTGCTGGTGTTTATTATTCTGTTTATTCAATGGCGGCCACGGGGCTTATTTGCCCTGAAAGGCCGTTCGGTAGAGGATTAATTGACCATGCTGAAATCAAAAATATTTGAGCGCAGCGCCATTGGTCGTTTGCTTTTGGCCGACAAAGCCGGCAGCTATCTGCTAGTGGTGTTATCCGCTGCGATGATTCTTGTGCCACTGTGTAATTTGCTGATGCCTGAAGGCAGTTTTTTCCATATCCCTACCTATATTGTGGTGCTGCTTGGCAAGTACCTATGTTATGCCTTATTAGCTTTGTCGCTGGATTTAATCTGGGGTTACTGCGGAATTCTCAGCTTGGGCCACGGCGCATTTTTTGCGCTGGGTGGTTATGCCATGGGGATGCATTTGATGCGCCAAATTGGCGATCGAGGCGTTTATGGCAATGCCGAAATACCAGATTTTATGGTTTTTTTGAATTGGACCGAATTGCCCTGGTATTGGTTCGGCTTTGATAGTTTCCTCTTTTCTATGTTTATGGTGGCGCTGGTGCCAGCGGCGCTGGCCTTTGTGTTTGGTTGGTTGGCGTTCCGCTCGCGTGTTACCGGGGTGTATTTGTCCATTATTACGCAGGCCATGACCTACGCCTTATTGTTGGCTTTTTTCCGCAATGATATGGGTTTTGGTGGCAATAATGGTTTAACCGATTTCAAAGACATTCTTGGCTTTAGCTTGCAGTCGGATATCACCCGTTGTGTTTTGTTTGCACTGTCTGCTTTGGCTGTAATCGGTGCTTATGTCTTGTGCCGAGCAATCGTCACCAGCAAGTACGGCCGAGTGTTGGTTGCGATTCGCGATGCCGAAAGTCGCACTCGGTTTATGGGTTATCGGGTTGAGCACTTTAAATTATTTGTGTTTGTGGTGTCGGCCATTTTGGCTGGTATTGCCGGAGCTTTGTATGTGCCGCAGGTTGGGATTATTAATCCCGGAGAATTTGGCCCCATCAATTCTATCGAAATTGTAATTTGGGTGGCGATCGGCGGTCGCGGTACATTATTTGGAGCGGTCATCGGTGCGGTGGCGGTGAACTATGCCAAGACCTATTTTACAGGTGCTTTTCCCGAGGTGTGGTTATTTATGCTCGGCGCACTATTTGTGATCAGTACCTTGTATTTGCCTAAGGGCATTGTCGGTGTGGTGAATCAATTGCGAGAAAAGCGTGCGGAGCGCAATGCGCCTGCTCAGGGAGTAAAGTCATGAGTGCGGTAGTCAAGAGTCCGGGCTTTCATCACCCTGAGGTGCAGAGCATGTTGTATTTGGATGGCGTGACCAAAAGTTTCGATGGCTTTAAGGCCATCAATAATTTGTCACTGGATATTTCGCCCGGTGAGTTACGCGCCATTATCGGTCCTAATGGTGCGGGCAAAAGTACAATGATGGATATCATTACTGGCAAAACCCGCCCTGATTCCGGTGTGGTGCGCTTTCGGGACAATATCGATCTTACTCAATACGATGAAGCCGATATCGCCAATCTAGGTATAGGCCGTAAGTTTCAGAAGCCTACCGTGGTTGAGACGCTGACCGTTTGGGAAAACGTTGAGCTGGCACTGGCGGGAACGCGCGGCGTGCTTCGGGCATTATTCCACAAGCTTAGCGGCGAGCAGAATGATCGGATTAATGAAGTGATTAAGCTCGTTGGCTTGAAAGCTAAATCTGCCGGCTTGGCGGGGAGCTTGTCACACGGTCAAAAGCAGTGGTTAGAAATTGGCATGTTGATTGTGCAGGGACCGGAGTTGTTGTTGGTGGACGAACCCGCAGCAGGTATGACCGATCAGGAGACCATGGCAACAGCGGCCCTGTTAAAAGAGATAAATCGTGAGCACACCGTCGTGGTAGTTGAGCACGATATGGATTTTATCAAGGCACTGGACAGCAAGGTCACGGTATTGCACGAGGGCAGTGTGCTAGCTGAAGGTCGTTTGGACGTGGTGTCAGCCAATCCACGAGTTATCGAAGTATATCTGGGGCGTTAATATGTTGTCGGTTAATAATATAGATTTGTACTACGGCGCCAGCCAAGCATTGCGCAGCGTTAATCTTGTCGCTGAGAAGGGCAAAGTCACCTGCATTTTGGGCCGTAACGGCGTCGGTAAATCCAGTTTGGCTCGGGCCATTACTGGCCGTCATCCCATTCGTGGCGGCACTGTAGTGCTCAATGGCAAGGATATCAGTAATATGAGTCCGGCAGATCGGGCGCGGGCGGGAGTTGCCTATGTACCACAGGGTCGGGAAATTTTTTCGCAGCTCACCGTGCAGGAAAACCTCTACACTGGCTATGCCCCGCTTAAGCGCAGTCAGCGCAGTATAAGTCCGGAAATTTTTGATTTATTTCCGGTCTTGAAAAGTATGCTGAAGCGCCGCGGTGGAGATTTGTCCGGCGGCCAGCAGCAGCAGTTGGCGATAGCCCGCGCCTTGATTACTCGTCCTCGTTTGCTGGTGCTCGATGAGCCGACCGAAGGTATTCAGCCTTCTATTATTAAAGACATCCACAATGTTATTACCATTCTGCGACAGCAGGGAGAAATGGCCATTGTCTTAGTGGAGCAGTATTTCGATTTCGCTCGTGCACTGGCTGATTACTACGCGGTAATGGATCGCGGCGAAGTGATTTTATCGGGGCTCGGATCGGAAATGATTGAGGAAGACGTGCGTCGTCACATGACAGTGTGAGAAGCGATAATATAATAAGTTAAGAGTTTGCCGCGATGGGTATTGTTAGATGTCGGTATTTGCCCTCAGATTTGATTACTATTCCCAATAAACGGCACTATTTAGTCTCTAGCCAAAGACTATACTAGCGACCATTTCCTCTTAGGACACCTTCATGAAACAACTCGCCATTTTAGCCTTGGCGCTGACGCCCATATTAGGCGTGGCAGCAGATCTCACCATTAACGACGGCAAAGCTTATGTGGTTGGCCTTGATCAGCAGGAGTTGGTTTTGGATTCACTGCGTATTGGCGATAATGCCTCTATTCGCTTTGCGCCCGGCGTGGGCAGTTGGCGGGTGCAGGCAGCGCATGCCTATATAGGCAGCAACGTCGTGGTAGACGGTCGTGGTTTGGCCGGGACAGTGGGTGCCGACGGGCAGCCAGGGCAGGACTGCGAGGCCACGCTTGATGGCGCTGAAGGAGAAGAGGGTGTTGCCGGCAGTGATGGAGTTGAGATCCGCTTCCAGCTGGGTTTGGAATCTCTAGGTTGGATGCAAGTACTTAGCGCAGCTGGTGATGGCGGTGCCGGTGGTGCGGGTGGCGATGGTGCTGGCTTGCGTGCAGGCTGCGGTTTGGATACTGCAGGGGAAGGTGGCAATGGCGGCAATGGCGGCGAAGGTGGTCGTGGTGGTGACATTACCTTTTTGTATCAGGCTTTATCAAACACTGAGAGTGGCGATGCAATGGCTGCGCGCATTGAGATCAATGCCGAGGGCGGTAATGGCGGTAATGGCGGCGACGCCGGATCTGGTGGGCTGGGTAGCAGTGGGCGTTATGTTTCGCAAAAAACCTTGGTCGGTAATCGTAAATGGGTAGTTGGTAGTCAGGGGGGCTTGGCTGGGAGTCCCGGTGCGTCGGCTTCAGCCGGTAATCCAGGGCGAATTTTGATTGACCAACTTATATTGTCGGCGGCGAAGCCAGCAGTCTCTGCAGGCAGCGATTTCTCCATTAAAGCGCTTCAAACACAATTGCGACAGCTGGCCAAGCGCGTGGAAGCCTTAGAGGCGGCCAAGGCGAATACGCCCTGACGCTTAAATGCGGAAATACATATTTGTTTTCCGCCGTTTTACCCTCACTGCCTTGGAATCTAGTGCTTTTGCGCTATTTCGGTGCGTGGCGCCTCAGGGGGCTAAGCCATTTGCTAGAGCCCCCGTTGCTTTTATATAAGCCACTGTTTTTTTTAAAATTCCTCTAAATTCTAATCACCTGCCGTAGTGTTTTTTCAGTGTTTGCTGGAATGTGATGCACCTAACTTATGCGTCTTTCCGTGTGGAAACCTCGTGATGCGCTATATTTGTGCAGTATTCCTCGAACTTTCTATGGCGTTTAAGCTTGATCTATACTTGGTTGCGTAATTGTTAGATGCAGAAAACGGTAAGCTTCTGATTTTAATGATAAAAATTTGTGTTGGCATTGAATATGCTATGTGAGGGTCAGGACAGTGCTTTATCACTTTCTTATACCTACAAAAGAGTGGAGACGATAGACATGAAAAAATTTAAAACTTTGCTGGCCGCAAGCGTTGCTGCAGCTTCCATGACTATGATTGCTGCACCGGCTTCTGCAGAAGTAAGTGCTAGTGTCAGCGTTGCCAATATGTACTTGTGGCGTGGTTTCGATCTGAGTAATGGCTCGCCAGCAGTTTCTGGTGACCTGACTTTAAGTGGGGGAGGATTTTACGCTGGTGTGTGGGGTTCAAGCGGTGACGATGCACTTGGTCAGGAAGTGGACTATTACGCGGGCTACGCGACTGAAGTTGGACCATTGAGCGTTGATCTCAGCGTCTGGAACTATGTATATCCTGGTGCAGGCTCAACTGGTGACAATGGCGATGATGTTGGCGATCTGAGTGAAATCATCCTTGGCCTGGGCATGGGTCCCGTTAGCTTGACGATTTATGACAATATTGCTGGCGCCAACGGTTATTTCTACGGCACTTTGGGCCTAGATGTAGGTAGCTTCTCTTTCGCAGTTGGTGGTACTGACAGCAATGATGTAGATTCAAATTATGCCCACTTCGATGCATCTTATGCCTACAACGATAAAGTCAGCTTCACCTTCAGCAAGATGATTGATGAAGACAACGATGACGATCTGAAGTTTGTAGTTTCATACAGCTTACCGATAGATATGTAATACCTTGGTCGGCGGCAGTTGTCGCCGATCTTTTTTTAACTTATTCCTTGTGTGTGGTCGACGCACATTGACAGGAGATTTCCGATGAAATTGATTACGGCTGTTATTAAGCCCTTCAAACTTGATGATGTGCGTGAGGCGCTGTCTGACATCGGCGTGCAGGGCATTACTGTCACCGAAGTAAAAGGCTTTGGTCGCCAGAAAGGCCACACTGAGCTGTATCGTGGTGCCGAGTACGTTGTAGATTTTCTGCCTAAGGTGAAAATCGAAGTTGCTGTTGCTGATGGTTCTGTTGAGCCAACAATTGAAGCCATTACCAAGTCAGCAAACACGGGCAAAATTGGTGATGGTAAGATTTTTGTCACCGCACTGGATCAGGTTGTGCGCATTCGTACCGGTGAAACCGGCGAAGATGCGATTTAAACAATCTGTTTTGCTTTGTTAATTATATTATTTAAAAGACTTTTCTCTTTCCCTTTGGAGGGCATGTGATGGAAGACATCATACAGGTCAAGTACGCCCTAGATACGTTCTACTTTCTTATCTGTGGCGCTTTGGTTATGTGGATGGCAGCAGGTTTTGCCATGCTCGAAGCCGGTCTAGTTCGTTCAAAAAATACCACTGAAATTTTGACAAAAAACATCGCCCTTTACGCGATCGCTTGTACCATGTACTTGTTGTGCGGTTACACGATTATGTACGGTGGTTCTGAAGGCGGCATTCTGCCAGACGCATGGTTTGGTAATAGCATTTCCGATGCGACCGTTGAAGAAGTATTGGCTTCTAATGGCGATATCTACTACTCAGGTTCATCTGACTTCTTCTTTCAGGTGGTCTTTGTTGCCACGGCGATGTCGATCGTTTCTGGCGCCGTTGCAGAGCGCATGAAGCTGTGGGCTTTCTTGGCTTTCGCTGTGGTGATGACAGGTGTTATCTACCCACTACAAGGTATGTGGAAATGGGGCGGCGGTTTTCTTGACGCAGCGGGTTTCTCTGACTTTGCAGGTTCTGGTGTAGTGCATATGTGTGGTGCTGCTGCAGCGCTGGCTGGTGTTTTACTACTGGGTGCTCGCAAAGGCAAATACGGTGCGGCTGGTCAGATCAACGCGATCCCCGGTGCAAACCTGCCCTTGGCTACTTTGGGTACCTTTATCCTGTGGATGGGCTGGTTCGGCTTTAACGGCGGATCTGAGCTGATGGTATCTAACATCGAAGAAGCCAATGCGACCGCTCAGGTATTTGTTAATACTAACGCGGCTGCTTCAGGTGGTTTGATTGCGGCGCTGCTTGTTGCTCGCATACTGTTCGGTAAAGCGGATTTGACTATGGCATTAAACGGCGCACTTGCCGGCCTGGTTGCTATTACTGCTGAGCCTTTGACACCTGGCCCAATGACCGCGACCTTGATCGGTGCATTTGGTGGCGTGCTTGTGGTGTTCTCTATCCTTGCTCTGGACAAAATCAAAATTGATGATCCAGTCGGTGCGATCTCTGTGCACGGTGTGGTTGGCTTCTGGGGTTTGATGGCTGTGCCACTGACTAATTCTGATGCAACCATCGGCGCTCAGTTGTATGGTGCGGCAATCATCTTCGCTTGGGTATTCGGTGCCAGCTTGGTTGTCTGGGGCATTATCAAGGTGGTGATGGGTATACGCGTTACCGAAGAGGAAGAATACGAAGGTGTCGACCTCTCGGAATGTGGTATGGAGGCCTACCCAGAATTCACCAACAAGTAATACTCCTTTTTGGTGGTGTTAGTAGGGCGCTCATGGAGCGCCCTTTTTTATGCTTTGAATTAAGGTCCTTCTTAAAATAGCCCATTTCAGTAGAATTGATGGATTCGATTGTCAATATCCACGCTAATTTGCATTGAACGGTGGGATCATCTTGCCAAATCTGCCTTTGCTGGGCTAACGTAGTGGGTATTAAACAGTGCCTTTAAATAGAGAGAGGAAACTACGGCGATGAAATTAGTCAGTGCGGTAATTAAACCGTTCAAATTGGATGATGTTCGTGCGGCCTTGTCGGAAGTCGGCGTGCAAGGTGTGACGGTCACTGAGGTTAAAGGTTTTGGTCGTCAGAAAGGCCACACTGAGCTATATAGGGGTGCAGAGTATGTGGTTGATTTCCTGCCCAAGGTAAAGCTGGAAATAGCGGTGACTGACGATCAGGTAGAAAAAGTTATTGATGCTGTCACCAAGGCGGCATGCACTGGGAAAATTGGCGATGGCAAAATTTTTGTCACTGCCCTCGAGCAGGTTATTCGAATTCGTACCGGTGAAAGCGGTGAAGACGCGATTTAAGTGAGTACCCACTTGCATTGCAAGAGGCGGCCTGGTGCCGCCTTTTTTTGTGGCAAATGTATAGTTCAAAAAGCGCTAATGCCGAGGTAAATTAAGAATAAAAAAGCCTAATCCTAGCTATTGCCAAAACACCATATTAAGCAGTATAAAGCGCCTAATTAGCACGGAATTGGTATTTTCGGGAGGAGGTTCTATGGCGTCTGGCAATCGTAATAACAACAGTATTTTTTTTCAAATGTATGTGCCGCCGATAACGACGCATGACCGTATGCGCGATCAATTGGCTAGGGATGTGGAGAATTTTCTGTCGCATGGCGGCGAGATTAAACACCTTGAAACTCATGTGCGCAGCAACATTGGCGACAACGATATCGATACTGATTCTTTTTAGTATTGGTTTACGGTTTGGCAAACTGCTGGAGGAGTGCCGGCAGTTGTCGCCAGTCATCAAAGTGTCGATCTGCCGAGGGGTGGGGTGGTGGCGAGCTGGCTTTTAAGCGAGCTTGAATGGCAAACATGCCAACTGCTTTTGCCCCACTAATATCGTCGTCGATATGATCTCCAATATGAATGCTCTCATTCGGTTGACAGCCGACGTCTTGGAGCGCGCGTAAAAAGAGCGCCGGGGCGGGTTTTGCGGCGCCTAAATCTTCGGCTCGGTAGCAGCGGTGAAAATAGCGGCCAATGGGTATTTGATTGAGGTCAGCATTACCGTTAGTCAGGCTGATTAAGGTGTAGTTCTGGCTCAAGGCCGCGATTGTGGGTTCACAATGATCGAACAAGTTGACGTCCTGCCTAGCGTGCATAAAAACCGAAAAAGCGTCTAGGGCTAATGTCTGACTTAAATCGCCGTAGCCAGTATGTCTTAGTGCTGCCTCCAGGCTTTGTAGGCGCCATTGGCTGATATTGTCTCTAAGCTCTGGGTGACGTTTTAAAAATAGGCTGCGCTGATCGCGTAGTGCTTCAGGGCTGAACTCGGCACATAGTTGTGGCGCCGTTTGACTGAGGTGCTTATAAAAAATACTTTCGGCGCGCAGCAAGGTGGGGGTACTTGGCCACAGAGTATCGTCGAGATCAAAACACAGTAGTTTAATTGTTGGCATTAGATGTTTCTGTGTGGCGACAAAAAGTGATAATAAAGACGCAGTCCCAGCCGTAGATATTGTCGTGACAGACGCCGTGCTGCGGTGAGTTAGTTCAGAATAGCGGTTAACTCTTCACTGTAATTCATGGCGCGTTGTGGTGATATTGAAGTTACCAGTTTAAGGACTGTTGCTGCGATGAGCAACAGTCCTTAAACTAAGCCTTACAAAGACGGTTCATTACTTGGCGAGTATATTCGCCAAGCGCTCGACTTCAGCAATCTCGCAACTTGCTGGCACCAATTGGATTTCATCGCAGCCCAAGGCTGCAATGGCATTAATGCCGTCTTTGATGGCGATGGGGTCGTGCATTTTCATACCGTTGGCAACATCTCTGGCGTCTTTCTCACCAAATATCTTCAGGTAGTCAAAAACATAGTCGCCTAAAGCGGTTTGGCTATTATCGGCCAGCGAGTACCAGAAGCCGCCCATACGATAGGGCTTGGTGTCGCGACCGGCGTCTTGCCAGGCGGTGTCGGCAGAAGTGAAAAAATGATTGATCAAGCCTGGGTCGCCATCCATTGCAAAGCCGTATAAACCATCTGCCCAGTGTGCAACCCGGTTGATACTCTTTGGTCCCATGGCGCCAACCAGTATCGGTGGACCGCCAGCTTGAATGGGAATGGGGCCAATTTCATCTAAGCCTTCAAGACATTCACCGCGCCAGATTTTTTTCATGACAGCAATCTGATCATCCATTTTCTGGAAGCGATTTTTCATGCTGGCATCCAGAGCTTTGTAGTCGTTCTCACGACCACCGACACCCACGGTGAGGGTGACACGGCCTTCAGATAGTATGTCTAAGGTAGCTATCTCTTTGGCCGCCTGAACTGCGCTGTGCATAGGGAGAACATACAGGGCAGGAATGATGCGGACTCTTTCGGTCACGGCGGCGGCAAAGGCGAGAATATTGCGCATTTCATAGCTGTAGCCAGTAATGCGCTCGCCGCAAGACAGGCTGTGAAATGGTCCCTGGTCGATGAGTCGGCACCAATCCTTGAAATTTCCACGGCTGATACCGCGCTGCATATAGGGAAGGCAAACGCCAATTTTCATAAGGATTCTCGCTCTGAGGCAAATCGTGTTTATTTATTGTAAGTAGAAACGTCAGGAACAATGCACTAAGTACAAATTCTATAACAGTTTAATTGGGCATTTATTTGTTAGATGCCATTCTGCTATGAGATTATCCGTGACAAGCGACAATAATGAGATACCTGATATGGATGAGTTTTTAATCTACGCCAAGATCCTTGATGGTAAAGGCGGAGCGCGGGATGTGAGCCAGGCCGAAGTGGCTAGCTGGCAGCCGGGCGATGGCTTGTTATGGTTGCATTGCGATTACAGCAAGCCAGGTACCAAGATGTGGCTGGAAGCGTCCAGCGGACTAGATGAAATCACCATTGCCGCATTGGTGGCTGAAGACACCCGACCACGTGCAACATCACACAATGGTGGTTTGTTAATGGCATTGCGGGGGGTGAATTTAAACCCGGAAGCTGACCCAGAAGATATGGTGTCGATACGTCTTTTTGTCACTGAGCATCGCATAATCAGCTCGCGCAAACGGCGACTCCTATCGGTTGACGGCATTGTGCGTAGCTTTGTTGAGAACGAAGGGCCAGAAAACAGTGCAGAGTTTGTTGCCGATTTGTGTGACCGGCTGGTGCGGCGTATGGCTGGTCCTATCGATAATGCCGAAGAAAAAGTTGACGAGTTGGAGGAGTCGCTACTGACCAGTAGTCGTGCCAAATTGCGTAGTGAGTTAGGGCAAGTCAGGCGGCAGTCCATTGCCCTGCGCCGTTACCTAGCGCCGCAACGTGAGGCCTTAAATTGGGTGCAGAGCGAACGTTTGTCCTGGTTTGGTGATGCTCACCGTCTACGGGTTCGTGAAGTCAACGATCACTTGGCCCAGTATATTGAAACGTTGGATAGTATTCGCGAACGCGCCGCGGTGAGTCAGGAAGAATTGGTCAATCAAATTCAGGAAGAATCTAATAGTCGCATGTATGTGCTGTCGATTGTCTCGGCTATTTTTTTGCCGCTGGGATTTGCTACTGGTTTGTTGGGCATCAATATCGGTGGCATACCCGGGGCGGAAAACAACAATGCCTTCGTCATTTTCATTGGCATGTTGTTGGCTCTAGCCTTTGGCTTACTGATTTTCTTCAGGCATAAAAAATGGCTTTGAATATTGGCCTAGATAAAATGGCGCTGCATTGCTGATCGCTGTAGTCGTGGTGCTAGCAGGCGTGGACGTTCTCGGAAAAAGTTTTCACTCTTTGCGTAAAGGCGTACATCAGAGCATAAGAGATCGTCGTTATCGGGAAAAGCGTGACGATTAATTTTTTTGGGGGATTAGGGTAAGCAGCTTGAATTTTTGAAACACAATAATACGGTCAATTTTTTACGTGGATTTAGGTTTGATAATCCGCTGCCCGATTAAGGAATCGGGCAGCGGCGAGCACTATTTGATCTTTGGGTTTAAGCGACCAGAGTCGTATTCCTTATACATGTCTTCCAAGTTTATAGGTTTGATCTTAGAGGCATTGCCGGCAGTACCAAAAACCTCGTAACGGGCAACACAGATTGCCTTCATTTCCTTAATGCTTTCTTGCAGGTATTTGCGTGGGTCAAACTCGCTGGGGTTTTTGGCTAGGAAGCGACGGATAGCGCCAGTAGAGACCAAACGTAAATCGGTATCGATGTTTATTTTGCGAACGCCGTGTTTAATGCCTTCGGCAATCTGTTCAACGGGCACACCGTAGGTTTCAGGAATCTCGCCACCGAATTCATTGATAATGGCCAGCCAATCTTGGGGCACACTGGAACTGCCGTGCATCACTAAATGAGTGTCGGGGATGCGAGCGTGAATGGCCTTAATACGGTCCATGGCCAGAATGTCGCCTGTGGGCGGGCGCGTAAATTTGTAGGCGCCATGGCTGGTGCCACAGGCAATGGCTAGGGCATCAACGCCGGTTTTAGCCACAAAGTCAGCGGCTTCTTCGGGGTCGGTCAGCATTTGCTCGTGTGACAGAATGCCTTCAGCGCCAACGCCATCTTCTTCGCCAGCCTGTCCGGTTTCTAACGAACCCAGGCAGCCTAGCTCGCCTTCAACGGAAACACCGCAGGCATGCGCCATTTCCACCACGCGGCGGGTAACGTCAACGTTGTAATCGTACTCCGCTGGCGTTTTACCATCTTCGCGCAGTGAGCCGTCCATCATTACTGAGCTGAAGCCCAGCTGTATGGAACGTTGGCAAATCGCTGGGCTGGTGCCGTGATCCTGATGCATCACCACTGGAATTTCTGGGAACTCTTCAATCGCTGCCAAAATCATATGCCGCAAAAACGGTCCGCCGGCGTATTTGCGTGCGCCAGCGGAGGCCTGCATGATCACTGGGCTATTGGTTTCGCGCGCCGCTTCCATAATTGCGCGGGTTTGTTCTAGGTTATTAACATTGAAGGCAGGCACGCCGTAACCGTATTCGGCGGCGTGATCCAGCATTTGACGCAAACTGATAAGAGCCATGGTGTGTTCCTTTTAAATTCATTAGTAATTCGTTTAGTCAGGCGCCGTATGCCTGACATAAATACATCGGTGCTTGGCGCCAGGCTTCTGACGCCGGAGCTCAGGCTTTTTTAGCCCGCTCTTCCAATATCGCAACGGCAGGTAATACTTTGCCTTCTACATACTCCAAAAAAGCACCGCCGCCAGTAGAGATATAAGACACCTTGTCGGCAATGCCGAATTTGTCTACTGCGGCTAGGGTATCACCACCGCCGGCAATGGAAAATGCATGGGATTCGGCAATGGCACGGGCGATGTCTTCGGTACCGTCGGCGAACTGATCAAATTCAAACACGCCAACGGGGCCATTCCATATAATAGTCCCAGCTTGTTTCAGTATTTCGGCCAGGCAGGCAGACGATACTGGGCCAATATCAAAAATCATCTCATCATCGCCCACAAATTCAACCGGTTTTAGCGTGGCGGGTTCATTCTCGTCAAACTTTCTGCCGGTAATGACGTCAGTGGGAATAGGGATATTGCACTTTGCCATCAGCGCTTTGGCATTGGGGATGAGATCTTTCTCATACAGGGATTTACCCACGTTATAACCCGCTGCCGCCAAAAAGGTATTGGCGATGCCGCCGCCGACAATCAGTTGATCGACCTTGTCAGACAGGGTCTCAAGCACGGTCAACTTAGTAGAAACTTTGGAGCCACCAACAATCGCCACAAAGGGCCGCGCCGGATTGGCCAGGGCCCGTTCAAGATTGTCCAGTTCACTGGCCAGCAATGGGCCTGCGCAGGCGATAGCTGCAAATTTAGCCACACCGTGGGTAGATGCCTGGGCGCGGTGGGCAGTACCAAAGGCATCCATCACAAAAACATCACAAAGCGCAGCATAGGCTTTGGATAATGTCTCGTCGTCTTTTTTCTCTCCCTTGTTAAAGCGTACATTTTCGAGCAGAGCTAACTGACCATTTTCCAGGCTGACACCGTTTTGCCAGTCGCTCAGCAGAGCAACGGGCTGGCCCAGTGCCTCACTCAAATAATCGGCTACCGGTTGCAATGAATACTGCGCGTCAAACTCACCTTCGGTGGGGCGGCCAAGGTGAGACATGACAATTACTTTGGCTCCGGCAGCCAAGGCCAGTTTCAAGGTAGGTAGAGCAGCGCGCAGGCGTGCATCCGAGCCCACTTTGCCATTCTTGATCGGCACATTCAGGTCTTCACGAATCAGAACACGTTTACCGGCAAGATCAATATTCTGCATTTCTATGACGGTCATTTTCTCATCCCTAAATATTTGTCATGACCCTAGTGGGTCTTTTAATTACTTATTTATTTCAACCAGTGTGCGATCACATCCAACATACGGTTGGCATAGCCCCATTCATTATCAAACCAACTAAAGATACTGACGAGCTCGCCGGCTACCCGAGTTTGTCCGGCATCGACAATGGCCGAGCAAGGGTCATGATTGAAATCACAGGATGCCAGTGGTTCATCATTATAGGCCAGAATCCCGGCCAGGCGACCCTTTGCAGCCATGCGCAGGGCTGCGTTGACATCTTCAGCGCTAACCGAGGCTTTGAGGCTCACGGTCATCTCCATGGCTGATACATTGTGGGTGGGAATGCGCACGGCACGTGCCGCAAAACAACCATCCAACTCAGGAATGATCCGGCCAATGCCCGCTGCCAAACCGGTGTCTACCGGAATCATCGACAAGCCTGCTGCCCGGGTTTTGCGCAAATCGGTGTGGTGATAAGCATCGAGTACCGGTTGATCATTCATGGCCGAATGAATAGTGGTGATGCAGCCTGAACGTACTCCAAAAGCCTTATTGAGCACATCAATTACCGGCACAATGCCGTTAGTGGTGCAGGAGGCGTTGGAGACAATACGCTGTTCCGGGTCGAGATCCTGATGGTTTAAGCCGTAAACGATAGTGGGGATACCGGCTTCACCGGGCTGGGACAGCAGCACATGACGAGCACCGCGTTCAATGTGCGCTTCCAGCTCGCTGTAGCGACTGATAACACCGGAGCATTCCAGTACCACGTCAATATCGTGACGAGTCCAGTCGAGCTGGTTCAAGTCGTCGTGGTGGCTGACGGCAATGACGTCACCATTGACAATCAAGCTGCCATGCTGGTAATCCACTTGGCCCATAAAGCGACCGTGGGTACTGTCATAGCGAGTTAGATGAGCAATAGTGGCAAGATCGGCCGGTTCATTAATGGCAACGATCTGCATATTTTTGCGTAGCGGCGATTCGTAAAGGGCGCGTAACACACAGCGCCCAATGCGGCCGTAGCCGTTAATAGCCAGACGCAGCATTAGCTTAGACAATCCTCAACGGCAGTCACTACGGCTTCAGTAGTAATGCCGAAATATTCAAACAGCGCCTCAGCAGGAGCAGATTCGCCGAAGCTATCCATGCCTACAATGCGACCGTCCAGGCCGACGTATTTGTACCAGTAATCGCGATGAGCCGCTTCAACGGCAACTCTTGCCAGTACATTGCTGGGCAAAACGGATTCGCGGTAATCGCCGTCTTGGCTATCAAAGGCGTCAGTGCTAGGCATAGATACCACGCGAATTTTCTTACCTTTAGCGGCTAGAGCTATTTGCGCAGCCATGGCCAGTTTCACTTCGGAGCCGGTGGCAATAATAATGGCTTCTGGTTCGCCATCGCAGTCACTTAAGACATAGCCGCCGCGGGCTACTGCTGCTAATTGTTGGGCATCGCGCTGCTGATGAGGCAGGGCTTGGCGAGTAAAAATCAGCGCGCTGGGTCCATCACTGCGCTCAATTGCGGCCTTCCAAGCGACGGCAGATTCCACCATGTCGCAGGGGCGCCACAGCGACATATTGGGGGTGCCGCGCAGGCTGGCGATTTGCTCGATAGGCTGGTGAGTTGGGCCGTCTTCGCCCAAACCAATAGAGTCGTGGGTGTAAACGTGAATAACCTGCTTGCCCATGATCGCGGCCATGCGCACGGCGTTGCGGGCGTATTCCATAAAGACCAGGAAGGTTGCGCCATAATTGATAAAGCCGCCGTGCAGGGCGATGCCATTCATCATTGCCGACATGCCGAACTCACGTACACCGTAGTGTAGGTAGTTGCCATTGGCGTCTTTGGCGGCGATGGCTTTGGCGCCACTCCACAAAGTCAAATTGGAACCGGCCAAGTCGGCCGAGCCGCCGAGGATTTCAGGCAGCATGGCACCGTAAGCTTCAATACACAGTTGCGAGGCTTTGCGAGTGGCAACTTCTTTGCCCTCTGTTTGGCACTGGGCAATAAAGGCATCGGCTTTGCTGCTGAAGTCGGCAGGTAGCTGACCGCTGCTGCGGCGCTTTAATTCAGCCGCTAACTCAGGGTATTCTTCGGAGTAGTTAGCAAAAGCTGCATTCCAAACTGACTCTAGCTCCGCGCCTTTTTCCTGGGCATTCCAGCCGTCGTAAATGTCTTCAGGTATTTCGAACGCGCCGTGAGTCCAGCCCAGTGCTTCGCGAGTCAGGGTGATTTCTGCCTCACCCAGGGGTGCGCCGTGGCACTCTTCCTTACCTTGTTTGTTCGGTGAGCCCTTGCCAATAACTGTTTTGCAGCAAATTAGGGTGGGTTTATCGGTTTCAGCGCGTGCCGCTTCAATGGCGCGGGCAATGTCGGCACTGTTGTGGCCATCAACGGCGGGAATCACCTGCCAGCCATAGGCTGCAAAGCGTGCTGGGGTGTCGTCGGTAAACCAGCCTTCCACTTCGCCGTCTATGGAAATGCCATTGTCGTCGTAGAAGGCAATGAGCTTACCCAGTCCCAAAGTGCCCGCTAGTGAACACACTTCGTGGCTAATGCCTTCCATCAGGCAGCCGTCACCCATAAAGGTGTAGGTGTAGTGATCGACAATGTCGTGGCCGGCGCGATTAAACTGCGCCGCCAATACTTTTTCGGCTACTGCCATGCCCACAGCATTGGCCAGGCCCTGACCCAGTGGGCCGGTGGTGGTTTCTACGCCGGGGGTGTAACCGTATTCAGGGTGGCCGGGAGTGCGGCTGTGCAACTGACGAAATTGCTGCAGGTCTTCAATGGCTAGGTCGTAGCCAGTGAGATGCAGCAGAGAGTAAATCAACATGGAGCCGTGGCCATTAGACAATACAAAGCGGTCGCGGTTGGCCCACTGTGGGTTGTTGGGATTGTGCTGTAAATAATCCCGCCACAATACTTCGGCAATATCAGCCATGCCCATTGGGGCGCCGGGATGGCCGGATTTGGCTTTTTGGACGGCGTCCATACTTAAAGCGCGAATGGCGTTGGCGAGGTCACTTCGTGAGGGCATTGCTAGCTCCTGAAACTGATAGTGGCAATATTTATGTGGCGAGAGGGCTGAAAAGAGGCGGTATTTTCCCCTACCGGCGGCCAGACAGCAAATACTAGTACTGTAAAAATGGCCAATTAACGTGCCACAAGGGCGACTGACGGTGAAAATCAGTCACTTAAGGGAATAAATCGGGTCTAAAACTTCATGTTAAACAATATTTTGGTGGTTTGTATTGGCAATATTTGTCGCAGTCCCGCTGCTGAATACTTACTCAAGCACAAACTTGCTCACAAATCTGGCTTGATTATTCATTCGGCGGGGCTTGGTGCGCTGGTGGCTAAGCCTATTGACTCCAATACTGGCCAATGGTGTGGATGCCAGTGCGCATATTGCCCGTCAAGTGACTGGCGAGATGTTGTTGAAGGCCGATTTGATTTTAGTGATGGAGCCGCGCCATATCAAAGGTATCACCGAGCTGGCCATCAAGTTAGCGGCAAAACTTTTTTACTGGGTAAATGGTCGCAAAATCAGCCAGTGCCATATCCCTACCGCAAGAGCATGGAGGCTTTTGAGCATGTTTACGGTCAGCTGGATCAATTTATCAGTGATTGGTTGAAGTGCCTGAAATAGCGCTCTTAGTTTAGAGCTGCCCTTGAGTCTTGGCGGCTTTTTTGGCCATTAACTCTGCTCCTTCCATAATCATGCGTATCATCACCACGGTGTGTTCAGTGATCTCGCCACGCTGTTCTTTTGCCACATCCGCGGCATTCGCGCCCATGGCGATCACGAGTCGGGTGATGGCCTTTGCGGCTAGGGCTGGCTGGTAGACCTTATGTCCGGTGGCTTCGGCTATTTTTTCCAGCTCATCGCGCAACTCATCTTCAAAGTAGCTTAACTCGCGGTCGACAGCCTGGCGGAAAGCCTCGGAGCCGGTTGACATCTCTCGCAACAATACATGGAGGTAGCGCTGGTCAGCGTCGAGCTGATCCATAAACGCTTCTACGGAAGTGCGAATAGCGCTGCGTTCCAGTGACAGGCGCTGCCGAGCCTCTCTGATAATGCCGCGCAGACTGCGGCCGGCCTGATCGATGAGCGCCACGGTTAACTCGTCAACATCGCGGAAGTGACGGTAAAAGGTATTTGGCGCAATGCCAGCGGCGCGGGCAATTTCTCTTAGGCTCAGGGTGGACACGCTGCGGTGGGAGTCCAATAGACCCACTGCGGCATCCATAAGATCCTGTGCAGTCACTGGTCCCTTGCGGGTTTCAGTGGCATTGGTTGCGGCCGCATCAATATTAATCGCGCTCATAAGATCAACCTTGGTGAATATTACTGCAGCCTAAAGCATGTGTACTCGCCTGTATATACAGGCGAGTACACATGCGAATACACGACCGTATATACGTATGAGTATACAGTTGTATTGACATGTGAGTATACGGCTGTATAATTCTCCGAAATCGTTCATCTGAGAGTAGCGAAATGCAGCGGAAAATGCCCATTAATAGCCTGGTGAAGCGCGTAATGGCACCCTTGATCAGCCCAGATCAGTATGACTTTTGGGCGCGCGAGTTTGGCTCTACCTCGGCATGGCAGCGCTGCTTTGCTCGCGTGACGAGTGTTACACCCAATGGCGCTAGCAGTGTCAGTATCCGCCTGCAGCCAAATAGTAATTTCCAGGGTTTTAACGCTGGTCAGCACATCAATGTTGTCGCTGAAATCAGAGGTCGTCGTATCAGTCGCAGCTACAGCCTTTCCAATATAGCCAACGTTAACAATGAAGTTGAAATTACGGTTCGCCTCGACCCAAAAGGTGCCATGAGTCAGTACTTACACTCTGAAGTTAGCGTGGGTAGCGTGCTGGAAATCAGTCAGGCCTTTGGTGGTATGTCGCTTGCGGGCTCACGGCAAGAAAATTCGTCCATCGCGTTTCTGGCGGCGGGCAGTGGTATCAGCCCATTAATGGGGCTAATACGTGAGCTTGCCAAAAAGGGTTTTGATCAATCTTGCAGCTTGTTGTATTGGGATTTTGACGAGACTCATTTTTCTTTTAGTGCTGAACTTGATCAGCTGGCAGGCGAGCATGAAAACTTGCACATAAACAGCTTGTGCACCCGAGTGGGTGAGGAATCTGCTGCGCGCATAAACACTCAGCAATTACATGATTTGCTCGGTGATGTTAGCGATGCCAGCATATATGCCTGTGGTAGTCATGCTTTTACTGACACCGCAAGGCAGCTGTTGGCCGGAAGTGTTCGGCACTTTGAGGCAGAGTCATTCACACCCGCCACCATTGCTACTAGCAATACACATGAAGAGATGGTGAGTGTGCAATTGAAGCGCAGTGGCCGCCTGGTAAAAGTTTCCAATCAGCAAAACTTACTCGATGCCCTTGAGGCCCAAGGCGTTGCCATCGAGTCCGGCTGTCGTATGGGTATTTGCAACACCTGCACCTGCCACAAATTGCAGGGCAGTAGCACCAATACTCTTAATGGTGATCTCGATAGTAGTGCTGGTAGTGCTATTCGCCTGTGTGTGAGCCGTGCTAGCGGATCACTCGAACTCGACCTATAAATTGGGAATTCATATCATGAGTCAGAAAAATAACCGAGTATTAAGCCCTGAAGAGTTGGCCTCTTTTGGTGACGAACTCGACGCCATTCAGCAAGAAGCCCTTGCCGATGTTGGTGAAGTCGATGCCCGTTACATCAAGCGAATCTTGAAGGCAGTGCGCTATACTGAGCTAGTCGGACGTGGGCTGTTGTATTTCAGCTTTTTCCCGCCTGCCTGGGTGCTGGGTGCGCTTATTTTGGGGATTTCCAAAATTCTCGACAATATGGAGCTGGGACACAATGTCATGCATGGCCAGTATGACTTTATGAATGACCCCGCCTTAAGCGGCAAAAATTTTGAGTGGGATATTGTTGGTACTTCCGACAATTGGCGCAAGAGTCATAACTATATGCACCACACTTATACCAATATCAAAGGCATAGATTCGGATGTTGGCTATGGATTGCTGCGCTTGTTTCCTGAGCAGCGCTGGCGCCCATTTTATTTGCTGCAACCGCTCTGGGCACTATTGTTGGCAGTGTTGTTTCAATGGGGTGTAGCCATTCAGGAACTGGAATTAGGCAAGGTGTTTAATGGCCGAAAATCCAAGGCAGTCATCAAAGAGGAATTGGCTCCGGTGTTGAAAAAAGTCCGCTATCAGTTACTGAAAGATTATCTGTTCTTTCCGCTGCTGGCTGGTCCCATGTTTTTTGCGGTGCTTAGCGGCAACTTAGTCGCCAATGTTATTCGTAGTTTGTGGACCTATATGATTATTTTCTGTGGCCACTTTACTGCTGATGCGGAAATTTTCCCCAAGTCGGTTCTGGATCAAGAAGGTCGAGGCCACTGGTATTTGCGACAGTTGCGCGGTTCGTCTAACTTACGTGGCAGTAAAGTATTTCATATCTTGTCGGGCAATCTCAGTCACCAGATAGAGCATCATCTGTTTCCCACGGTGCCCGCTCGTCGTTATGCGGTATTGTCAGTCAAGGTTCAGGCTGTGTGTAAGAAATACGGTCAGCATTATAATAGTGGCTCCTTGATATCTCAGTTCTCTCAAGTTCTGTATCGAATTTTCCGCCATTCACTGCCATCTCGCAGCGAAGCTTTGCCTCTGCTTGCTCAGTAATGGCGGTGTTAGGATGATGGAAGTACTGGCAAGATTGTCCGCGATAAGGGCCTGGGAATAATTCTTTAAATTTACATTGCCGCTCTAACATCGACCTTAGTTGTTGCGAGGCATACTATAGTTATGTGGTTCGGTCCCGTTGACTTAGGCGGCGGAGGAAAGAATAGCGCTTCACTCAAATGCTATAAAAGCCCTTGAGTTAGACGCTAAAGCTAGCGCTATCCGTTATGTTGGCGAATCATTTGGTGTCGATGGCAGTGAGGCCAAGGAAATTGTTGATAACTATATTATTCGCCAAGCTAATTTTCAGCGCTTAATCCGTGCTGGAAAGAGCTTTGCCGACGCCTCGGAAAACGTTAACAACCTTTTGATTGCCGTTGCGATTGGCAGCCTGATCTATTACTTCCTGCCTAAATAAGGCCAATCAAAACCTATATCAATATATTTTGATATAGGTTTGTGCCTCTGTTACACTGCGCACATGACAAAAGCGCTGCCCATAAATTCAGCTTCTACTGCTATCGATACTGAGCTCTTGCAATTGTGTAAGGCGGGTAGTGATCTACTGCGTTTGCAGGTTTTGCGGGTATTGAGTCGGGATGCTTACTCGGTGCAGGAGCTCTGCCATATTCTCGACTGCCGCCAGTCAGGCATGAGTCACCACTTGAAAACCCTGACCAGTGCCGGCCTGATTACCAAGCGGCGGGAAGGTAATAGCCTGTTTTACCGGCGGACTTATACCGCCAGTAATCAGGATTTAGCCGGCCTGCACGATGCATTATTAAATAGTGTTGATTTGATGGTCCTGGATGCCGATCAGCAACATCGTCTGGAGCAGATCTACGGCGAGCGAGCGGAGCGATCACAGGCTTTTTTCAGTGAACATGCGGGCGAGTTTGGTGAGCAACAGGAGCAGATGGTGGCCTATCAAGTATACGGCCAAAGCTGTGCCGAATTACTACATAGCA
>JBLHPB010000003.1:0-50795 GCA_047624025.1 Zhongshania sp. | reverse complement strand
AAGATCGATTCAGTTAAGGATGCTCGGCAATATAGGCTTGGATTTTGTTCTAGGCAGTGTGCCAATTGTTGGCGACATTGCCGATGTGGCGTTTCGTAAAAATATGCGCAATGCCGATTTACTGGAGCAGTGGGTGATAAAGCAGTCGCCGCAGCGCTAGCTTAGGTAGGCCAGTAGTAACTGCAAAAGCTCCTGCCTAAAATCGAGATCGGCTAATAGTGCTGGTTGCTCCAACAGAGCGTAACGCAGGTTGCCCTGTAGGGTTTTGACCGCGAAAGCGGGGACTGCCTTTGCAGTGATGACTGACCAGCCAGGGTTCCAGCCATGCTTGCCACGACGGATTATTCTGTGACTGGGTGAGTTCATCAACCCGACGATGAATGTCAAAACTGTGTTGGTATTCACGGGAAAAATTAGGATCAAGTTTGAGTAACGCTAATAGCTGCTCGCACTCCAGATCGATAATTGTGGCCAGGGTGGCGCTTAGGGATTGGTTTGAGAGCACATTAAACTCTTGGAAGCGTTTGCTGGTTTGTTCGGCCAACTTGCTAATTGCCTTGTCGTAGACATCAGCCAAGATGGCTTCTTTGCTTGGAAAATATTGCTATAGAGAGGCGATATTAACCCCGGCAACATCGGCAATGCGCTGGGTGGTAAGTTTGTTAGCACCTTCTTCATCGAGAATTTTTAGACAGGCTTGTTGGATCGCGTGCACGGTAAACAGCGAGCGGCTCTGCTTGGGTCGCTTGCGTACGCGTGGGGGGTGCTTTTCTGTTGAAACACCCAGTGTTTCGACGGCGCAACGCAAGACCGTTATCGCCGAACGACAACAACATGTGCAAAGACGTTTTAGAGTATTTTGATTTACAAATTTAACAACTGATCATCCGTCATCTTTTTTTGGCGGCGAATTTAACAAAGGGAATAAAATGAATGTATTAATTGTAGGTGGCTCAGGCCTTATCGGTGGCGAAATTGCGCTGCACCTGAAAAATCAAGGTCACACGGTGACCATCATGGCGCGTAAAATACCGACCACACCGGTACTGGCCGCCCTGCCCTTTTTGCAGGGTGATTATGTCAATGACGATTACAGCGACGGCCGTCTGGCGGGTTTTGATAGTCTAGTGTTTGCAGCTGCCGCGGATATTCGCAACGTGCCTTACGATGGCTCGGTGACCCCAGAAGATTTTTATACCCAGTATAATGATGTGGCCGTGCCACGATTTTTTGAAGCGGCTAAAGCGGCCGGTATGAAGCGCGCTGTGTATATTGGCACCTTTTATCCTGTAGTTGCCCCAGATCGCATTGGTCAATGCGCCTATGTGACGTCACGGCATAATACCGATGTTGCTGTGCGCGCATTGAGCAGTGTCGACTTTAACGTCTGCTGTCTGAATGCGCCCTTTGTGTTGGGACAAATCCCAGGCTTGGACACTCCGCACATTACCGCGCTGGTGCACTATGTTCAGGGCGCAATTGCCGGTCTGCCCTTGTTCGCGCCACAGGGCGGCACCAATCATATCAGCTCGCACTCTTTGGCTCAGGCTGCACTCAATGCCTTGGAAAACGGCGAGGGTGGTAAAGGCTATTTAGTGGGTGATGAAAATTTGTCTTGGAAAGACTATCTGGAAATGTGGTGTGAAGCGGCGGGTAACCGTATAGGTCTAGACGTGCGGGAAGACGACCACCCCATGCTGCCAAATGTGATTATGTTTGCCGGCCCGGGTGTCACTATTCAATACGAGCCAGAGGACATGGCGGTACTGAAATATGATCGTCAATGTATCCGTCCCTTAATACAGCAGATTACTGCCTCAGTGAAAGCGAGTTAAGATTTTTGCAAGTGATTGGGCAGAGAGAATAAATCTGGGGACAGTTTACTTAATTGGACTAGTCGGTTTGAGAGCAAAGACGACGACAAAATACTTGCTTGATATAACTGCAGAGACTCAATCTGCCCCGCCACGGTCGATCTTTGCTAGTCGACATAAAGAGTAATCATCAACAAATTTTCTACAGATTGAAAACCATCGAAAATGGGCGCAGCTTACGGAGTTACAATGTTTGACTTGTTAAATAGGAAATAACGCGAGGTAACTACAATATCGCAGTAAGAACGCCATAAAAAAGCACTAAAAATCCACCAATCTCTGCTGCTATCAACGTCCACATATAAAAAGAAATTACCTTTGATGAAATTTTTAATTGGCCCATAGCATGGGGCGCCTTTAACTGATTCTCGGTATCTTTAAGTAAGCCGTGAACAAGATATGTAGTGATCGCGGTAGCGAAATAAAACACCACCACGCCAACGGAAATCAGTTCGACCGTATTTGAAAGCTGACTTACCTCTGCAAAATTCGCTAATAATATTGCTGCAAAGGCATAAAGTAGTGACGCCCTATGGCAAATATCAACATAGGGATGTGCACTGCCATTTTCTGATTTCATTATTTGTTGGTATTTCCACACCCCGGTAACGAGTCCAGTAAGGAAAAATACACCAGCCGATATAATGGCAAAATCCTCAGCGTTCATATCAAATTATCCTAAATATAATGTGAGTATAAATATAGCGACCGTCTTTACGGCGTATATACCCAAGGAGGGATAGCTTAGTTTACACCTTAAATAGTATCGCCTGCGGCAACAGCAAGGGCTTAAATATAGGTGAATTATTCGAATTCAAGCCATAAAAATTATAGTGTATCAGCTTGAGTGCTTTTTATTTTTATAAACTGAGGACAAAAATATCCACTTAGAATCTTTGCCCTCTTAGATATTATTACGCTTGCCTAGCTACTTAAGCAAGAAAGCAGTTTAAGCGATTCCTGCGTTAATATCTTGAATCGCCTGTACGAAAGTGTCAGGTTCCTGAGCTCCAGAGATAAGATATTTGCTGTTGATAATAAACGCGGGTACGGAAGAAATCCCCGCCTGCTGGTAAGTGGCTTCTTCCTCTCGCACCTCAGCAGTGTAACGATCTGATTCTAGTAGCTGCTGGGCTGTTGCTAGATCCAGCCCCAGAGATTCCACACACTTTAATAGAATATTTTGATCGGAGACATCCAAGGCATTGCCAAAATACGCTTCAAAAAGTGCTTTTTTCATGGGGGTTTGCTGGCTCTGCTCTCCAGCCCATTTGACTAAACGGTGGGCATCGAAGGTGTTGCAGGTAAGACGCTCCTGAAGTTTATCGAAGTTGAGGCCAAGATCTTTAGCAATCGTGATCATATGATTCTGGGTTTCGCGTACCTCAGGCTCACTCCGTCCATACTTTTTAGCCAGAGCTGGCAAGATAGGCTCACCCTTACCACTGTGGGTAGGATTTAGTTCAAAGGCATGCCACTGAATCTTGAACTCATACTCTGGACCCAGCTGCGCCATGGCCTGCTCCAGTCGCGCATAACCGATAGCACACCAAGGGCAGGCGATATCGGAAACAATATCTATCTGTATTTTGTTCATAGTGAAACCTGTAAATTTAATGATTTATATTTAGCTATTGTCAGCTCAATTCGACTAAAGAGATATGGGGACAGTTTACTTAATTGCGGCTATATTTGCTTGGTAGCACGAAGGCTGCTAAATAATCGCTGAAGGTATTCTGCGGTAACAAAAAAACCAAAAGCTCAAATCGCCTTAAAAATGTCGTTTAATTGACCAGTTATAATGCGCAGCTTTTGCTAAGCATACTGAATTAAGTAAACTGTCCCAGAATTTATTTTATTGGGGGTTTGGATTGATCGGGTAGTGAGAGTGACTCTATTGGCTGTGGTTTACCAGTATAGTAGCCTTGAATGAAATCGATGCCAATAGTTCGTAACAAGTTGGTAGTTGCTGGTTACTCAACAAATTCAGCGATGGTATTTTTTCCTAGAGTATGTGCGAGCAGGTTGATGGACGAGGTAATAGCTTCGCTAACTTTGTCTTGGAGTAAATCCTGGATAAAAACACCATCTATATTTAAATAATCAAAGTCAAAATACTTGAGATAGGCGAGGGAGGGATGGCCGGTGCCAAAGTTGTCAATAGCGACTTTCAATCCTTTTACTTTCAAAGCATCGATGAAATTAATCGGATTATCCAGATTCACTATCGAGGCTTAGTTAAGTTCATTGCAATGGCAGTAAAACGGTTTAACTTTTCCAGTAGGTTGGTGTCAGCAGAAAAATCACCGTCATAAATTCTAGGCGGCCGAGTAGCATGTCTACACTGATCACCCATTTGCTGAAGGCTGGCAGGCTGGAGAAATTGCCCGCTGGGCCAATGGTGTCGCCAAGACCGGGGCCAACATTCATCAGTGCTGTAGCCGCCCCGGTGAGACTGGTGGTGAGGTCTAGGCCGCTGGCAGCTAACAACAAGGTAATAAACACCAGTGACACAATCATAATAAAAACAAAGGTGACGGCAGAGAGCACGATGCTGTCGTCCACTGGGCGATTATTGTAATAACGGCGGATCATGGCGCGCACGATGCTTTCCTGCATCATCATAAACAATAATTGAAAGCGGAAAACTTTAATACCGCCGCTGGTTGAGCCCGAGCAGCCACCAATAAACATGGCAAAGAAAAAGGCGGCTACCGCCAATGGCCCCCACTGGGAATAATCGCCGCTGGCAAAACCAGTGGTGGTAATGACCGAGACCATATTAAAAGTGGAATAGGTTATGGCGTGGATAAAATCGATGTCTGTTCGGACACTCATGTGAGCGGTAATAAACAAACTTAGTGCAATGATAGTTAATAAAAAACCGCGAATTTGCTGGTGGTTAAAGACCTGCCATTGGTGTTTGATTAAAAAGTGCACATAGATGGTAAAGGGCAGGGCGCCGAGAATCATAAATACAATGGCAATCCAGTGACTTGGCAGGTCGGCAAATTGGGCAAAGGAGCTGTCCGAGGTGGAGTAACCGCCAGTGGAAATGGTGGTCATGGCATGATTCACGGCATGGCCTTATCTGACCAGTCCGAGGGTTCGGTTTGGAATAGTCGCATACCACCGACTTTTAAAAGGGCAGAATCGCCACTGCCATACCAATCACGCCGAGGCCGCCCACCCACTGCAACATAGAGCGCCACAGTAAAATGTCGTGGGCCATACCGTCGAGACCTACCAAAACCGTTGAACCGGTGGTGGTGAGGCCAGATACTGATTCAAATACCGCGTCGGTAAAGCCACCAAGGCCGGGTATAAGCATAAACGGCAGGGCGCCAGTCAAGGATATTAGCAGCCAAGATGTGGTGGTGATTAATAACATTTTCCGGGGTGTGAGTATGTCTATGCGGTGGGATCGCGACAGCAGCCAACCCACGGCGGCCAAACCCACGGTGACAAAAAGGGCGTTCAATAAGGCGGCGCTATTGCCGGTATTGTAAAGATTGGCCATGAATAATGGCACTGACATGAGTAGGCCAAACACCAGTAATATCAGGCTGCACACTTTTAATACCGGTTGAATCAGCGTGGATTGCGACATGGTGTGGCCGGTTTGTAGCCTTAAGCCGCGGCTATGGCAGTATTGAGGGCTCATGTGAGGCTATTTCATCGCTGATAATGCCCAATTCAGCTGATCCGGCACCGCAGGAAATAATCGATTTAAACGCCACGTCCAGTTTTATGTCGGGTCGGGCAACCACGCATTCGGGTGGCAGGTGGTAGACAAAGCCGGAGGTCGGGTTGGGGCCGGTGGGGACAAACACGGTAAACCAACCATTGCTGTGACGACTGGTGATAATGGCGGTGGCACGGGTGGGGCTTTGAGTGCCATAAAGTTGGACGACAGCGGCTTCGCCACGGGTAAACGGCGAACTACTATTAGCACCGAACATCTGCTGAATAATGTCGCGAATCAATTTATAGCCGGGGGCAAAGCGCGCTAGGTGGGCATCGACAAAGCTTTGCAACCAGCGTCCGGCACTGGTGGCGACAATAGTGCCGACCATAAAGCAGGTGAAAATAATCAGCGCCATCACTAAGCCATCAATCGCCAGTGCGGGCAGGCCGGTGATTCTAACCAAGGGTCCAGTCAGCGGCGCAATGAGCGCTTGCACACCATTTACCGCCCAGCGCATCGCCAATAAAAGAATAATGATTGGGGCAATTACCAGTACGCCACCGATAAATGACTGGCTGATAAAATGCTTTAGCTTATCCATAATCTTCCGTTCGTTTGATGCAGTGTGAATTCGCTATAGTAGCGATTTTAAGCCTTGCCGACATTGTTCATCCACGGCTATTAATGCCGTTTATAGTGAGGTGTTTCTGCAATAGTTAGCGGATGTTAGTGCAGCAGGCTTAGTAAATTATCCAATAGTCTTTCTAGCTTGCGCAGCGAACCGCATTCGGCCACATAGTGACTGGCACTTTGATAGCGCCGAATTTCCGAGTCGCCGCTATTCCAGCTGCTTTGCGACTCTGGGTTAAACCATAGCAGCAAGCGAGCGCGGTGATAAATGTCGCGCAGAGCATCGATGCCAGTGTTGCCGCCGTTGCCGCGACCGTCGCCAAGAATAATTACACAGCTGCGACGATTGAGCTTGTCGGAGACCAAGTCCCGAAAGCTGTGTAGCGCCAGGCCGTAGTCGCTGCCACCCATGCCATAGCGACTTTGGACAATAGCCATGGCCTCGTCGGCGGAGTGCTGGCGGAAGATGTCGGTGACTTCAATGCTGCGACCGCAGAACACAAAGCAGCGGGTATTGGGTAGTACGTCGTTGAGAGCTTGCATAAATAGCAGCAATACCCGCGACCAGGAGCTCACTGAGCCGCTGATATCACAGAGTACGTAAATTTCGCTTTTGTCTTTGCGAGTGGTTTTCCAAAAGCGATGAAAAGGCACGCCGCCATAGGCAATATTGCGGCGCAAGGTTTTGCCTAAATCGAGCTTGCCTCGGCGAGCGCGGCGATGACGCTGGCGATGGCGCGAGGCCAGTTTTTTGGCGAGCTTACGAATCAGCGGAGGCAGGCGTTCACGGTGATAGCTTTCCATGGCTGACAAAGATGAGTCGCGCAATAAGCTGTCACGCAGGGCGCGACTGCCAGCGTCATTATTAAGAAGTAGTTGGCGGTCAATAATTTCTTTGACTATATCAATTTTTTGCTCATGCAACTGGCTGAGCCATTGGGCGCGACCAGTCTCACCACTGTCTTGCAGTTTTTGAATTTCGGCTTGCTGTGTATTGGCATTTAGCACGTCCAGAATGCGCCGCCGGTAGAGGCCCCGCTGAGTGCGAAACTGAATATTTTCTAGTTTGACCTCGGCGGCGGCGCGAATCACCTCGCTGCGTAATTGATCGCTGCTGACACTGGGATTTTCGCTCAGGCCCTGACCGCCACCTTGACCATTGCCCTCGCCCTGCCCTTCACCGAGTTGATTGCCTTCGCCATCTGCCTCACCTTCGCTACTGCCATCGTCGCCGACAGTATGATTGTGCTGATCGCTGCTGGAATCGTGCTGATTTTTTTGGTTTTTAGCAATGTGGAAAAAGCGCTCAAAACATTCGCCAAAGGTTTCAGCATCGTCAATGGTTTTGGCTAGGCAGCTGCCGAGGCCATCGCGCAATAAAACCGGGTCGGCATAGCCCAGCGCTGCAGTGATCCGCATGGCGTCTAGGGTCTCGGCGGTAGAAACCGCTAAACCGTGATGGCGCAGGTGACGAATAAATTGCAGTAGGGTGTCGTCCATGACTTAAAAGCTACTTTTTTCTGCACGCTTTAGCAGGCTGTGAATCTCTGGGTTGACCATGGCGATGTCTTCCTCATATTTGAGCAGGACGTTTAAGGTGTCGTCTACCAGTTGGCGATTTAGGGTGTCGCTGTGCAATAGCAGTAGGCTGCGTGCCCAGTCGATGGTCTCGCTGATAGCGGGTTGTTTTTTAAGATCCAGTTCGCGAACGCCGTGTACAAAATTGACCAATTGCCGACGTAATTCTTCGGGTACCTCGGGCACCCGGCTTTGCACAATGCGGTTTTCCAATTTGGCTTCGGGGAAGGGAATATACAAATGTAGGCAGCGACGTTTGAGGGCATCGCTGAGATCGCGAGTATTGTTACTGGTTAAAATAACCAGCGGTTTATGACGTGCGCTGAGGGTGCCAATTTCTGGCAGCGTAACTTTAAAATCAGCGAGAATTTCCAGCAGCAGAGATTCAAATTCGTAATCGGCTTTGTCGATTTCGTCGATCAATAATACTGCGCCGTCGTCACTTTGCAGGGCTTTAAGCAGCGGGCGCGGCTCTAAAAAGCGCTCGGAATAAAATATATCGTCAAAATTATGCAGGCGCTCTACTGCTGCCGACAGGCCGTCGGCTCCGTCGAGAATATCTTGCAGCTGTTCCTTTAAAACCTGTACGTAAAGCAGCTGCTTGCTGTATTTCCAGTCGTAAAGTGCCTTGCTCTCGTCTAGGCCTTCATAGCATTGCAGGCGAATCAGCGGCTTACTGAGCATGGCGGCGGTAGCATTGGCCAGCTCGGTTTTGCCGACGCCCGGTGGGCCTTCAATAAGTATCGGGCGTTCCAATTGCTGGGCAATATAAAGCGTGGTGGCAATGGACGAACTGGCGATGTAACCCTGAATGGCGAGGTTGGCAATTAGGGCGTCAATGGCTTTGCGGGCGTCAGTCATAGTGTTTAGTCCGTGCGTAAAGCGGTTGGCGTTTTGCTGAGTAAATGGCGCAGACGTGGCCAGTGTTGTGGATAGTCTTGGCGCAGAGTGTCGGCGTTAGCCAATTGGTGATGGGCAAAATCAAAGGCTGGGCACACCGCTTCGGAGATGAGTCCGTAATCGCCTTGCGGTAATTCTGATGCCTTCCAGTAGCCGCCGGGCACTAGCATTTGCAGTATATGTCCGGCGTCAAGATCGGGCCCCATCACCCGCTCGGTAACTTCACCGTCGGGGCCGAGCAAGGTGAAGTGAATAGGGCTGCCGCCCTGCCAGAAATGCAGTATGTCGGAGCGATTGCGGTGTAAATGGCCGATGGGACTGGCGCGGTCGAGCAGATAGTAAATACTCGACATGGCTGGGTGACTATTGTCTGGGCTTGGCGCGGTGTAAGTGCGGCAGAAATAACCGCCTTCCAAATGAGGTTCTAGACCGAGTCGGGCAATAATGGTCGCACTGCTCATGCCAGCTCTGGGTATTTCATATGGCGTTTAAGCTGTTCATCAGCCACCCGTGGTATTCATAAAGCGAACAATTTGTGGCTCGCCGTCGAGATTGAAATGATGGCGCTCGGGCTTGAGATCCATAGCTGCAATAATGGCCTGCTGCAAGATCTGCTTATCGCCGGGATGGCGGTCAACAATCTCCTTTAAGCTGACCGAGTGCTCATTGCCTAAACAGAGCAGTAAGCGCCCTTCCACAGTGAGCCGAACTCGATTGCAAAGGTGGCAGAAGTTGTTGCTGTGCGGCGAAATAAAACCGATACGTGATGTGCTGTCGGCCATACGGTAATAGCGTGACGGCCCGCCGGTATTTTCGGTGGTGGCGGTCAGCGGGTAGCGGCGTTCAATTTGCTCGCGAATTTGCTCGCTGCTGATAAAGCTCAGGGCGCGATCGTGTTCGTCGATGTGGCCCAGCGGCATTTCTTCTATAAAGCTGATGTCGATATGTTTGTCGCGGGCGTAATCGACTAGATCGACAATCTCATCATCATTGCGGCCTTTGAGAATAACCGCATTGAGTTTAAGCCGCGAGAAGCCCGCGTCTCTGGCAGCATCAACGCCTTGCAATACTTTGCTCAAGTCACCAAAGCGGGTGAGTGCTTTGAAGCGGTCGGCCTGCAGGCTGTCTAGGCTGATATTCATGCCTGTCACACCCGCGGCCTTTAAAGGCACGGCAAATTTGTCAAGTTGGGCGCCATTGGTGGTTAGGTGCAGTTGTTCTAAACCTTCCAGACTGCCAAGACGTTCAACCAGGCTAATGACATTTTTGCGGACCAATGGCTCGCCACCGGTGAGGCGAATTTTTTTAACGCCAAGATCAACAAAACTACTGGCAATATCGTATAGCTGCTCCAGTGTCAGTATTTGCTTGCGTGGCAAAAAGGTCATATCTTCTGCCATGCAATACACACAGCGGAAATCGCAGCGATCGGTGACCGACAGTCGCAGGTAGCTTACGCCCCGGCCAAAACGGTCTTGTAGTGGTGCAGTTGTGGTTTTCATGGCTTGGATATTATCACAGCTGCCCTGCGCTGGCAGTGATCGTGTAAAATAGTGCGCAGTGTATAGATGGTGTGAAAGATAAATGTTCAGGAGATGGGAATGAATGTATTTAAAGCCTTGCTGCTTATGGCGGTCTTTACCGCTGGGCCGCTGACCGCTGGCGCGAATAGCCCCTCGGCACCGGCTTCAGCACAAACCTCAAGGTCTGCCGAGGTCGCCGTCATCTACAATCGCCACGGTCAGCCAATGACCGCAGTACAAGTGGGTAAAGCTCAGGCCGCTGAACAGGCGGTAAGCAAGGCGGGGGTGGCGCCCAACTCCACCGAGGCGGCGATGATTCGTATTGGCATGGGCCAGTCACAGGAAACCGCCTATGAGCCTTTCGCCGGTATTTACGATGCAGAGGGCAATAAAATAGATAACCGCGATGCCGCCGAGGATTTGGCGATTGTTGAAATGATGCGTCGGGGCGGAGTAGAACCTGGTTCGGAGCGCGATGAGATGATCCGCGCCGCTGCCCACGGTAACCCTCAGACTGCCGAGGGCGAGCCGGTAGATGAGCAGACCATGGCCGAAGTGGCCAAGGAAGTCGCGGTACAGGAAGCTATTCTGCGCACCGGTGTACAGGCCGGTTCGCCTAATGAGTCGCTGATTCGTATGGGTGCCGATGTGATGATGGAGAAATATCGCGCTTGGCGTGAGTAAAGTCAGACCCTGAGGGGGTGGCTTTGGCGGTTTTTGCCAGCTTCATGTCTCTTTTTGTCATTGTCTCATTCTGGTCAGAGAGTAAAGTGTGGGGCAATATGCCCGCCCCGCAGCGATCGCGGGCGACAATGCAGTAAAACGTTCCGATCAGTTCCGTCAAGAGGAAGAAAAAATGAGCAGCGACACCATTAAGCGCTATCCAATGCCGATGCCCTTTGGCTGGTTTGCGGTATCCTATTCTGACGAATTGGCGCCCAGCGAATCCCGCGCAGTACATTATTTTGATCAGGAATTGGTACTGTTTCGCACCGAAGCTGGCAAAGCAGTTTTGATGGAAGCCTATTGCCCGCATTTGGGCGCGCATTTGGGACACGGTATCCGCGAGCGTTCTGGCACCGGCGGCGGTCGTATTGAAGGCAATAATATTGTCTGCCCTTTCCACTCATGGAAATTCAGTCCTGAGGGCGAGTGTGTCGAAGTGCCTTACGCCAAGAACATGCCGCCAAAAGTAGCGGGTAAAAAGTGTTTAAAAACCTTCCCTATCACCGAAACCAATCAGGTGGTTTGGGCTTGGTATCACCCTGATGGTGCAGCACCATTGTGGGACGTTATCGCCCACGACGAGGCCAATAATGCCGATGACTGGTCTCCACTGAATCGCTACGAGTGGATAATCAATACTCATCCCCAGGAAATGGCCGAGAACGCCGCCGACCCAGCGCATTTTATGTATGTGCATGGCACGGCATCGTTCCCTGAGTGGGAAACCACCTATGACGGCCCGATGGTTCGCGGCTTGCAGGTGGCAAATATGCCAACTCCGCGTGGTGAAGTGAAGGGTTCAATTCGCACCGGCGCAGCGGGCCCCGGTCAGGGCTTTACCAAGTTTGAAGGCATTGCCGATACCTTTTTGATGGGCTTAACCACCCCGATTGACCAGCATAAAGTGCAGGTACGTTTTGCCTTTATTCAGCCTAAGATTAATGGCGAAGTGAAGAAAGGTGGCGTCAATGCCGCTATCATCGCTAATATTGTTGGCCAGCTCGAAGAAGACAAGCCAATCTGGGAGCATAAAATTTACCGTCCACTGCCTGTGCTGTGTGATGGCGATGGCCCAATAGCTAAATTCCGCAAATGGTATAGCCAGTTTTACGCCGATGGATTTGATCCCCGCGGGCTGTAGTCTTTACTGAGCTAAGCTTTTGTGCTCCAAAAAAGCCCCGCCAGTTGAGCTGCCGGGGCTTTTTTACACCTGAAATAAGTGGGCTCAGATCAGGCTTTCTTAATGTTGATGTTATGGTAACGCAGGGAAATTGGATTCGGCTGGGTTAAATGCCCAGTTATCAGAAAGTTTGATCTGATCCCGCTTTTTAAAAGGCGTGAATTATATGGATGCAGATTTTTGGCTAAGAAAATGGGCGGTGAAGGATATTGCCTTCTATTAAGCGGAAGCCAATCCATTACTGCTTAAATGGTTTAAAGAGCTGTCAC
The DNA here is from genome assembly GCA_047624025.1 of Zhongshania sp. Taxonomy (GTDB): domain Bacteria; phylum Pseudomonadota; class Gammaproteobacteria; order Pseudomonadales; family Spongiibacteraceae; genus Spongiibacter. Next base: position 38,427 of record JBLHPB010000003.1, on the reverse strand, counting down.
TGGAGCAAGGTAGCCGTGGTTTTTTACCGTTATTTGGAAAAACACTGGATATTGCTTGGCTGCTTTCAAATGGCTATCGCGTGGCGGCTGCTGAGCTGAGTGAAGCGGCCATGGAGAAGCTATTTCTTGAGCTAGGAATAAAGCCCGAAGTAACAGGAGTTGGGAAGCTGAAGCATTACGCCGGCGGAAATATTGATATTTTTGTTGGCGATATCTTTAACTTGTCAGCATCAATCCTTGGGCGGATTGATACCATCTATGACCCTGCAGCGCTTGTGGTACTTCCCGAAGATATGCGCCGACAATATTCAAGTCATCTGATGAAAATCACGGGTAGAGCACGGCAATTTGCCATTGTCTTTGAATACGATCAGGCATTGTTGGCCGGCCCGCCTTTTTCAATCGACGCCAACGAGGTCAGTCTGCTCTACAGTGACGTCTACCGTTTGCAAGCTATTGAGAGTGTCGATGGGGCTGGTGGTCTGAAGGGAATCTGTGCAGCAAAAGGAAATGCGTGGTTATTATCTAATAGCGATCACCAGGGGTGACTTATGCTTAAAATACTGTTTTTAGTTTTGACTGGTATTTTGGCGGGTTGTACTACGATTCAACCTGGCACTGATGGAGATTGGATAGGTTTCACAGAATCTGGCAAAGCTTCATTTTATGCCAATAAATTTCAAAATAGAAAAGCGGTCAGTGGTGTTCTGTACGATCATAATTTAAATACCGCCGCGCATAAAAAGTTACCCTTTGGCTCAGTTGTAAAAGTGACCAATACCGATAATAGTAAAAGTGTTGTGGTAAGAGTCAATGATCGTGGGCCGTTTGTGAAAGGTCGCATTATTGCTCTTTCAAAGTCAGCTTTCAGCAGTATTGGCAATCTATCGGCTGGATTAATCAAGGTTAAAATAGAAGTAGTTTGGTAGCCGCAGAAAGTCTGATCTGACCCGACTTGTTCATCTGCGGTATACTTCGTCAGTGAATTTTAACCGGATACCATGATGCGTTTGTCAGTAATGAGTTTTTTAGCCTTGCTCGCCTTTGCGGAATCAGTGCAAGCGGCCTGCGTTTTGCCAGTAAAGCCGCAAAACCTGCCGGACGGTCAAGTTGCTGAGACCGATGATATGAATTTTTCTCGGCGTCGGGTTGATCGCTATGTGGAAGACACCGATCGCTATTTGAAATGCTTGGACGGCATGGAAAAAACCGCGATTGGTACGGGCCGTGACAATGATGAGCGCCGCCGGAAACGCATCCAGCATTATAATACCGCCATGCAAAACCTCAGCACGGTGGTCGCCACTTACGAAAAAAGTGTGCTTGAATTCAAGCGTCGATAAGTTGGATTTGACGTTCTTCTAATAAGGTCCGCAAGCCCTTGCTAGCCTGTTCCTCTCCTAATATTAAAGCTTGTTGCTTCGCTGGCTTAGCCGTCAACCTCGGCAGTTGCAGCTCGTCAAGTATAAATGCCACGCGGCGGGCGATAGCCTGACCAGAGTCGACCCATTGCAAACCGGGTAGATATGACGCTAGTTGTTCATGAATCAGTGGAAAATGGGTGCAGGCCAATACCATGGTATCCATCTCCGCAGCGCGGGGATGATGGCGAAATTCTTGGGCAAGTTCGGCAACAATATCGTCAATAGGCTGGCCATGCCAAAATAAGGCTTCAACCCCAGGAGCTAAGGCTTTGCTGCCAACCTTGATGATGTGGCAATGGCCGGCAAAATCATTGATGAGTTGGCTAGTATATGGGCGGCTGACTGTACCGGGGGTGGCCAGTAGGCCAATAACACGGCTATTGCTCAATGCTGCAGCAGGTTTAATAGCTGGAACCACCCCAACCACTGGAATGTTTAGTTGTGCTCTTAACGCCGGAAGTACGGCGGTGCTGGCGGAGTTGCAGGCCATCACCAGAATGTCTGCAGGCTGAAAGACCAGCACGGCACAAACTTCTGCGCAAATATGTTCAATGAGTGCGGTTTCCTGCCATTCGCCATAGGGAAATCCGCCATGGTCCATGACATAGAGCAGTTCGAGTTCCGGAAGCAGATCATGTATCGCGGCGCCGATACTTAGAGAGCCGACGCCGGAATCAAAGATCAGCACACGGGGAGTGTGCTGAAGCTCGCTCACAGCAGGGCGAGGATTTTGTCAGCGGCACTAACGTCAACACCGCCTGCGGGTTCTACGGCGACATGGCTCACTGTGCCGTTGTCAACGATCATGGCAAAACGCTTGGAGCGATGACCCATGCCAAAGCCGGTGGCGTCCATAACTAAATCTAGCGCCTTGGTGAAGTCACCATTGCCATCGGCCAGCATCAGCAGTTCTTCGGCGTTTTGAGATTTACCCCAAGCATCCATGACAAAGGCGTCGTTAACTGACATGCAGACAATGGTGTCGACGCCAGCGGCTTTAATTTTGTCGGCATTGACCACATAACCGGGCAAGTGGGTAATGGAGCAACCGGGGGTGAATGCGCCGGGAACCGCAAATAATACCACTTTTTTACCAGCAAAAATTTCTTCGCTGGTGATGTCTTGGGGGCCTTTTTCACCCATGATCTTGAGAGTTGCTGCGGGAATTTTATCGCCAGTCTTAATGCTCATAAGAGAACCTTTTAATATTAGTGAGTGAGGAATACCACGTTCCTATCCAGTTTAGCAGAGCCAGCCGGTGGGCGTAATCCACTTGGAAAATGAAAGCATGGCACCATATAAATTATGCGATAAGAATTCTGGCAGTGCTGCCAGTTTTGATCTCTTAGACATGATCGGAGGCCGATAATGAATTACATGATGTTGATCGATTAGCCGACAATGAGCGTCGCCCACAGTGGCAGCCAGCCGTTGATATTTGTGAAAACGATAGTGGCTATCTACTAGCCATGGATATTCCCGGGGTGGCTGCTGATGCGATTGATGTGGCAGTACATAGGAGGGTCAGTGGCGAGCATCAACTAAGTGTGAGGGATAGAAAATTGAACTTAAATGAGCGCTGGCGAGCAAGTTCGTACGTCGATGTAGTTTGCCGGAGTTGGTTGATGATGAAAATATTATCGCCAAATTTGAGCAGGGCGTACTGACCTTGAATATTCCTAAATCTAGCCAGCAACAGCCGCACAAAATATTGGTGCAATAAACCTGATCGCCCTCGCCGGGGCGTATCTGCCCCTGCAGGAGTAAGCGTATACTGAGTATACGCACTATTTAATTACTTGGAGTTCAGTCTTGATTAGCGCTCAGCAAATACTGTACCAATGGCAGGTGTTTTTATTGGCAGTGGGTTTTTTGACTCGTGTGCCGGTACCCGCCGATCCTGATTTCAGCGATACCAAGCTCAATAAAGCCTCACGATATTTCCCTTTAGTTGGGCTGTTACTCGCGCTGCTGTCGGCCCTGGTATTTGTTCTGGCGGCGATAGTATTTGAGGATGTGTTGATTGCTGTGCTGCTGTCGATGGTGGCGTCTATACTATTGACTGGGGCTTTCCATGAAGATGGCCTTGCTGATAGTTGTGATGGTTTTGGCGGCGGCCTGCAGAGTCAGGATGTGCTGCGAATCATGAAGGATTCGCGTATTGGCAGCTATGGCAGCGTGGCGCTAATATCTGTACTAGCCCTGAAAGCGACGAGCTTGGCGGCCATGCCATCTGCCTTAATGGTGATCAGCGCCCTATTCTGGGCCCATGTGGTGAGCCGCTGGTTAGCGACTTCTTTATTGATTGATCTTGATTACGTCAGTGGCGAGGGGAAGTCGAAACCGTTGGCAACCACGATGGCGCTGCGTGACTGGCTATTGTCAGGTCTGGCGATATTGCCAGTAATGCTGTTTTGCAGCTGGCCAGCTTTTTTTACTTTATTGTTTGCGCTCTTGGTGTTCCGCTTCGGTTTTGCTAGCTATTTGCGCCGCCGCATTGGCGGCTATACTGGCGATGCTCTGGGGGCGGCCCAACAGATTGCGGAAGTGATTATTTATCTGGTTTTTTTGATCTGAGGCGACCAATCCCAGCATTACAATGTGAATGCTACACAATATTAAACTCAAAATTCACGGCACTCTGCTGATAGGGCCCAGTCATAGTTTCATACGATGTCGATTGCTGAGGATACAGACATGAATACAAATTTATTAGTTGGCGGGATTTTTGGTGCCGTGGCAGTAACTGCAGCGGGGAGCTATGCTGGTTAAAAAAATTATACTGAATCTAAGCAAGAGCGCTTTGCTGAGGTAATTGATAGCAAGCCAATTACTGAGACCTATTAGACTTCCCGTCAGGAGTGTTATGACGAAGTAGTGCAGCGTCAGGCGGCAGCGATGGTAAAAAAATTAGCCACGGTTGCCGGTGCAGCTGCCGGCGGTTATGCGGGCAATAAAGTGCAAAAGAATATGCAGCAAAAAGATGTGTACACCACCTCTGAGCAGCGCTGTAATACGGCCCAGGATCCACAACAGAAAATTACCGGCTATAGTGTGACATACCGTTTGAACGCTGAGACCTCAACCGTGGTTATGGATCACAAACCGGGCAGTACCATTCCGCTTGAGAATGGCAAACTAGTGCTGAAAAGTCATAAAAAACCGCTTTAAGAACAACAGTAATTTCAACCTTAGCTGTAATTGGTGTTTTTTGGTTACGGTATTTTTGGCAAGCAAGGAGAAAGTGTATGATGATGAAAACATCCAAAAAAACTACCGCCCTACTGATGAGTAGCCTTATGGTGTGGACCGGCTTATTGGCCAGTACCGCGTCAGCCTCGGTGATCAGTACTGAGCGCATGGTGAGTGAATATTCAATTAGTGATAATCGGGCTGAACTCAAAGCTGCCCTCGACCGCGATGACGTTCGCGACCGCCTGATGGACTTGGGTGTGTCAGCAGACGATGTCTCCGCGCGAATTGACGCTTTGACACCAACTGAATTAGCGATGTTGCAAGAGCGCATGGATCAAATGCCTGCGGGTTCCGGTGGTGCAGTTAGCCTGTTAGCGCTAATCGTACTGATTTTCTTTATTACTGATGTACTTGGCATTACCGATATCTTCCCCTTTGTTAATGCGGCTAAGTAAGCTCCTGCTGTCATGCCTGCTTTTGCAGGCATGTTCCTCCCTCCCGCAACATCAATTGCCCAATAATATTGCTGCGCAAAGTCAGCTTGATGTGCCATTTATTGCCCAGCAGCAGTACTATTGTGGCCCTGCGGCGCTGGCTGAAGTGGCGCATTTTTACGGCATTGATGCTGATCAGCAGAGTTTGGCTAAGCAGCTCTTTATACCGGATAAGGAAGGTTCTTTGGCGATAGAAATGCAAGCGTCGACTCGTCGCTTAGGTATGTTGCCCTACCCCTTGGACAAAAAATTATCGGCTTTAGTAACCGAGCTGGATGCGGGCCATCCGGTATTGGTATTTCAGAATCTGACTTTTTCCTGGCTGCCACAGTGGCACTACGCGCTGGCCGTGGGCTACGATATGTCGACCAAGGAATTGATCCTGCACTCGGGCAGTCACGCCTATTACCGCATGCCTTTTAGGACTTTTTTAAAAACTTGGGCGCGAACCAATTACTGGGCTCTGGTGATGAGCGAGCCAGAGAATATTCCGGCGACAGCCGAGCCGACTAAGTATATTCGCGCGGCCTATGCCTTTGAGCAGACTGGGCAGCCTGAATTGGCGGCGGAGTTTTACGCGGTGGCGGCGCAGCGTTGGCCTGATTCTCTGGTAGTACTCAGTGCCCAGGCAAATCTTGCCTTGGCAGTTGATGATGTCCCGCAAGCGCTAGTGAAGTTTGAACGGGTGTTGCAGCTAGACCCGGAAAACCCCGCACTGTGGAATAATTATGCGTATGCGCTGTTAGCGGCGTCTTGCTCCGATGCAGCGCAGCAGGCGATTGCCAAGGCGATTACCCTGGCGCCGGATGATAAGCAGTATCGTGATAGCGAAGTAGAAATCAGCAGTACGCAGGCGCCATCAGTCGACGCCTGCCCACGACTTTAATCATTCCAAGCTTATAAGCGTCCACCCTTGTTTTTAGCCTGAGCAAATAGCGCCGCCATGGCTGAATTAACTTCAGTTTTAGGTGCTTGTTTGGGCATTGCGGCGGCCTTGCGTGCACCGCGTCGATCGCCGCCTTTATTGTCACCGCTGTGTTGTTCCTCAGCCTTGTCGTCAAGCCGCATAGACAGAGCAATACGCTTGCGCTGGGCGTCCACTTCCATGACTTTGACCTTGACGATGTCACCGGCTTTGACCACGGAATGGGGATCTTTAACGTATTGATTGGCCAGCGCAGAAATATGTACCAGACCATCTTGATGGACGCCAACATCGACAAAGGCACCAAAATTAGTGACGTTGGTGACGACCCCTTCCAAAATCATATCGGGCTCTAGGTCAGATAATTTTTCAACGCCGTCTTTAAACGTGGCGGTTTTAAAATCTGGTCGTGGATCGCGGCCGGGTTTATCAAGTTCGCTAAGAATATCGGTGACGGTGGGAATACCAAAGCGCTCGTCGGCGTACTCGGCAGGTTTCAGTCCTTTCAAAAAAGTGCTGTCGCCAAGGACATTGCTGACTTCACGACCACAGCGGTTGACGATTTTTTCGACCACACTATAGGATTCGGGGTGAACGGCTGAGGCGTCTAAGGGGTTGTCGCCGCCGACTACCCGCAAGAAGCCAGCCGCTTGTTCAAAGGTCTTGGCTCCAAAGCGCGTAACCTCCATTAATTGCGCACGATTTTTGAATGCACCGTTGCGATCGCGGTATTCGACAATATTACTGGAAATGCTGGTATTCAAACCGGAAACACGGGCTAACAGGGCCGGTGATGCAGTGTTGACGTCAACCCCAACGGCGTTAACACAGTCTTCTACCACGGTTTCCAAGGTTCGCGACAGGGCGGTTTGAGAAACATCGTGCTGGTATTGGCCCACACCGATCGACTTGGGGTCGATTTTCACCAGTTCCGCCAGTGGGTCCTGTAAACGGCGGGCGATAGAGATGGCGCCGCGAATGGTAACGTCCAAATCGGGAAATTCTTTGGAGGCATATTCTGATGCCGAATAGATGGACGCGCCGGATTCATTGACCATGACACTGGTACAGCCTAGCTCGGGGCGAGCAGTGAGCAGGTCTTTGACAAAGCGCTCGGTTTCGCGGCTGGCGGTGCCATTACCGATAGCGATGAGTTCGACATTGTGTTTTTTGATCAGGGCTAATAGTACGGCGGCGGATTCGGCAATTTTGTTTTGCGGTGGCGTCGGGAAAATTGCGCAGTGATCCAAAACCTTGCCGGTGGCGTCAATCACCGCGACTTTCACGCCGGTGCGCATGCCCGGATCGAGTCCGATAGTGGCACGTTGCCCCGCTGGCGCCGCTAATAGTAAGTCTTTGAGGTTGCGGGCAAACACATCGATGGCTGCGGTGTCGGCCAATTCGCGAAGCTGTCCCAATAAATCAGTTTCGAGGTGGGTGTAAAGCTTGATGCGCCAAGTCCAGCGCACCACTTCTTTCAACCAGCTGTCGCCTGCCCTGCCCTCATCTTTGATTTTCCAGAATTCAGCGACCATAGCTTCGCAGGGGTGACCGATAGCGGCTTCGTCTTCGGTGAATTTAATGGCCAAGCTGAGAATGCTTTCATTACGGCCGCGAAACATGGCGAGGGCGCGGTGTGAGGGCGTAGTTTTCAGGGCTTCACTGTGCTCAAAGTAGTCACGGAATTTCTCGCCTTGCTGTTCTTTGCCCGTCATCACACTGCTGCACAGCAGGCCCTCATTCCAGAGGAAATGGCGCAGCTTGGCCAGTAAGTCGGCATGCTCGCTGAGTCGCTCCATTAAGATATATTTGGCGCCGTCTAAGGCGGCCTTGATATCAGTGATTGCCAGTTCGGGGTTGATATAGTCTAGAGCCAAGGTAGCAGGGTCTTGGCTGGGATCGTCGTATAAAGTATTTGCCAGTGGTTCTAGGCCGGCCTCGATGGCCATTTGTCCCTTGGTACGACGTTTGCGCTTATAGGGTAAATACAAATCTTCTAAACGGTTTTTAGTGTCGGCTGCGCGAATATCCCGTTCCAGTTCTGGACTGAGCTTGTCCTGCTCGCGAATACTGCCAAGAATGGCGTCGCGGCGGACTTCTAGCTCGCGAAGATAGCCGAGTCGAGACTCCAAGTCACGCATTTGGCTATCATCCAGACCGCCGGTAACCTCTTTACGGTAACGGGAGATAAAGGGAACAGTGGCGCCTTCATCAAGGAGGGTGACGGCGGCGCTTACTTGGGTTTCTTTAACACCCAGTTCCTGGGCAATGCGGCTGGCGATAGAATTCATATTATAGGCTTATTAGAACAACAAGCCGGACATTATGCTAAATCTGGCCGCTGGGTGCGAGGCTTGACAGGCAGGTTTTTGCGCTAAAGGAATGATATGGCCGAGAGCTAGGGTTTATTCCTTGGGTTTGAGGGCCAGGGCCTCAAACAAGGCACAGCATTCATCATAAAAATAGCGGTACTCAGGGCGTAGGTGCTGGGTAACCAATGACATTAGCTGGAAAACACCCTGGTGGATCATGACTTCGTTGCTGGCCTGATTTTCACGCAGCTGATTGTAGGTCAGCCAAAACGTCAGTGACATGGCGACATTGTCGCAGAGGCGCTCAAGCGCGGAATCGTCTAACTCGATAATGTCATGGCTACGCAATTCCAGCGCCACGGCCTTGGTTGCCTGTACTTTTAATTCCAGTACTTTGCTGAATTTTTTGGCTATGGTGGGATAGCGCTGGAGGATGTCGCTAAGATTGCGATACAGGTAGCGGTGGTTAAAGATGTGTTCAAAAACAATATATAGATAGAACCAGGTGTCTTGGGCGTTGAGATTTTTTTGCAGCGGCGCGCTAAGGATATCAATGAGCTCTAGCTCAAAGGCGGCGTATAGCTCGGGGATGATTTCGTCTTTGCCATGGAAATGGTAGTAAAGGTTGCCGGGGCTGATGTCCAGCTCATTGGCAATATCCACAGTGGTAACATTTTGTTCGCCTTCGTCATTAAATAAAACGAGACTGGTCAATAAAATTTTGTCGCGGGTTTTCATCCGGGATAACAGACTCCTGTGAGCAAGGGCTCAAAGTGCCACGAAGCATGGCGTGCTGTCTAGCCTGGAAAAATTAATCGAGGAGATTTGTGACTCGGTAATGTCAAAGTTTACGGAAAGCCGAGACTTCAGCTTCCCGTAAAATCTTAAACACTATGCTTTGGCGGCAGCTTTTTTGGCTGGCGCTTTGCGAGGTGCTTTTGGCGCGACAGCAGCTTTTTCAGCGGCAGCTGGCTTAGCAGCCTTGCTGAGTGCATCAACCTTTTTACTCAGTAGGTCGAGTTTCTTTTCTAGGCGGCTGATGTCGTCGGCGCTGGCACTGTGACCAAAACCAAGGCTGGCACGCATTTTACTAATACGCTCTTCAATCGCTATGGTCTTGCCAAGATTACCGGCTTCACCCAATTTGGCGCGAGCCTGAGATTCCAGCTTGCTACCTTTGCCTACTAAGTCAGTAAACAAACGTGGTGTTTCTTTGCTGGCTTTCTCGTAACGCTCATGCGCTTCATCGTAAGCGCGGCCATAGGCGCCTAAACCAGCAAGCCAAATACTTTTGGCGACTTCGCCAGCTTGATTAGTAGCATCTTTAAGTTCTTGCAGGCTATTTTTACTTTCTTTGCTCATGGTGTTCTCCATTGCAAGCTAAAATCCGGTGTTTGGGTGCATATTGAATTCATACTCAATGGCCCCGATCCATCAGTCGTAACGCTATGAAAAAAGCACGATGGCCCGGAGGCGCACCGTGCAAAGCATAGGTAAATTAAAAGACCTAGGATTTAGCGCCCAATGACGGGCACTGAATAATTAAGCAGCTACTTCAGCAGTAACTTCTACTTTGCTGCCAGAAACTTTGCTTTTAACTTTTTCAAAACCGTCGCGCAGAGTTTTCAGCTGGCCTTCAACGGCAGCATTGCTTTCGCTTTTAAGAGCGTCAAACTTGGCAATGGCTTGTGATTTGGTTTCGTTCAGCTTGCTAACGGCCTGAGTTTTAGTCTCTTCAAACTTAGAAACTGCTTCGCTCTGAACTTTTTCGCCACGGGCAACTAGGCCAGTGAACAATTCGCTACGCTTGCTGTAGATGCCTTTAACTTTAACTTCGGTTTCTTTAAATTTGGCTTCAGTCTGTTTGATCAAGTCTTGACCGTCTTCAATAACTTTACCGGCCAGGCCCAAGTTAGCAAGAAACAATTCTTTGGCTAGAGTGTTGGTTTTTTCAACTTTTTTTGCTTCGGTCATGATGATGTCCCTTCCTAATATTGATTTGAGCGGCTGTGCCCTGTTAACAGCGAGAATTACTGTTGCTCGCTGAATTGGGGCCAGATTAGGCTTAATAATTAGAAAACACATACTAAAAATAATGGCCTCCGCAAAAACCCTTATATCGGCCGTTATTGGAAAACCGTTAAGCTGATATCAAATGTGTATTGTAAAGTTGATTTTTTTTAGGTTAGATACCTGTTACCTGTTACCTGTTACCTGTTACCTGTTACCTGTTATGTCTGGAGTGCTACTGACCAGATGACTAAGGAATAAAAATGAAAACAAACGAGCAGTCAATTTCTTCGCCAAAGATCATGCGTACTGTAAAAGAGTTGCGGGTTATCTTTGAAATGCTGGCCATGGTGTCCATGCGCTCGCGTTTAAACTCAGTGGTAAAGGGCGATGGCCACCCGGTGGTGGTCGCGCCCTCTTTTATGACCGGTGATGGTGGAACGGCTGCTCTAAGAACATTTTTGCGTGGTGCCGGTTATGCGGCCTATGGTTGGGAGCAGGGTAGGAATACCGGTATGCAGGAGTCGGTGTATCTTGCTTACGAAGCCCATGTTAAAGATGTCGCCGCCCGCCATGGTCGTAAGGTGAGTTTGATTGGTTGGAGTTTAGGCGGTATTTACGCCCGAACTTTGGCAAATAAGCATCCGGAAATTATTCGTCAAGTTATTACCCTTGGTTCACCAATTCATATCCCGGATGTGACTGGTGTGACCGGCCCGGTTCTTAAACTCTATGAAATGATGAATCCACGTGGCATGGAAGACCCTATGCTAACGTGGGGTGATTGCTGGCGAGCAGTCCCCTCGGTTCCGTCAACAGCCATGTACAGTGAAAGTGACGGTATCGTTGAATGGGATCTTTGCGTGGATAAAGAGTTAAATGAACATACCGAAAACCTGCGGGTGCCGGGCAGCCATGTCGGTTTAACCCATAATGTGAGCGTTATGTACGCCCTTTCTGATCGTCTGGGTCAACGCGAAGATCAGTGGCGGCCTTTTAATTTAAGTGGCCTGCGTAGCCGTATGTTCGGGCGTGCGCCTATTGCCCCTCGTGCTTTGGTTGCTGTTCCCGCCTAAATCGATTCAGCCAGCAGGGTTTCTAGGCAGTGTTCCTTAATGCCATAGAAATCCTTGATGCTGGCTATCTGCTTTAACAATTGGCTGTTATCCCGGCTCTGCTTGCGCTTTTGAGCAAGTATCATTTTGTTCTTATTAGTATGTTCCAGCGAGATAAACTCAAATACTTGGGTGTCGTAGCCCTGAGCTTCCAGCAGTAGAGCGCGAAGGCCATCGGTAATCATTTCCGCTTCCTGGCCCAGATGAATGCCGTGTTGCAGTAGCGGTGCAAGCAGGGCCGGGCTTTGCAGCTGGGGACGAATTTGTTTGTGGCAGCAGGGTGAGCACATAATAATCTCGGCACCACTGCGGATGCCCATGTGAATAGCGTAATCTGTGGCTGTGTCACAGGCGTGCAGGGCGATCATTACATTGATGTTCTGGGCGGCGAAGTGCTGTACATCACCCTGCTCAAATTTAATACCGTTAAGGGATAGTTCTTGGGCGGTTTTGTTGCATAAATCAACTAGATTTTGGCGCAGTTCCACCCCGGTCACATGAATGTTGAGTTGCTGTTGGGCGCTGAGATAGTCATGTACCGCAAAACTTAAATAGGCTTTTCCCGAGCCAAAATCGGCAATATGGATTTTTTCTTGCTCGGCAAGGCCGGTATTGTCGATAGCCCCTGATAGTACCTCGACAAACTTATTAATCTGCTTCCATTTGCGCGACATGGCAGGAATGATTTGCGCCTTGGCATCAGTAATACCGAGGGCGTGCAAATACGGTCGGTCTTGATCGACGAAGCGGTGTTTGGCGCGATTGTGCTTGAGCTTGTCGGCGCGAACGGCGATTTGCTCGGCACTGGGCTGATTTTTATTACGGTGTTTATTTAACAGGGCCTTGCCTTTTTTACTGAAGTGGAGCTGAATTTCCCAGTTGTCACTTATCATATGGGCGTTGTTAAAATCATTGCCCAGCCAGCGGTTAAGTAGGTGGCTGGCATCGGCAATACTCACATTTTTGGTGACGTGGCGGCTGCGATATTCGTAGAGAAAAGACAGTTGCATGACTTTTTTTAGTAGTACCGGACGAATGGTGATGCGGTTTAGTTCTGGTTCGTCGCCTTGGTATTTAGACAGCACTAGGCGTTGTAGCTGGGCGGAATCAAAGGCCTGTTGGCAGTCATCAATAAATTGCCTGATTTCTTCGGCGGCACCAATATCGGTCATCACTGTACTCATAAAATAAAGGCCGAAAAAGCCGCTGGGTGATTATTACTTGGAAGTGTGGGCGCGTCATTGCCTGGAGGCAAGTCCGAGGCGAAAAAAAGGGCAGCCTAGGCTGCCCTGCTGGTTCTGCTCTCGCGTTTTAGCCTTTAGGGCCGGCGGCGATAATGGCTTCAGAAACATCGAATTTAGTGATGTTTTCTTGGAAGAGCCGAGCCAATTTACTCGCCTCGGCGTCATAGGCTGCGGTGTCACCCCAAGCTTTACGCGGGTTGACGTATTTGTCATCAACACCGGGAATGGACTTGGGGATGGTTAGGTTTAGAGCTTCTAGCTGCTCGGTTTCGGCTCCGATCAAGGTACCGTTTTGAGCGGCGGCAACCACGGCGCGGGTAACAGGAATGGGGAAGCGCGAGCCAGTGCCGCCAGCGGCGCCTGAACCACCGGCCCAGCCGGTATTAATCAAGTAAACCTGAGAGTCAAAGTCGTCAATGCGCTTCATCAGTAGCTCGGCATAATCGCCAGCCGGACGGGGCATAAAGGGCGCGCCAAAGCAGGTGGAGAAGGTGGGGTGAATACCGGCTTCTGCACCCAGCTCGGTAGAGCCAACTCGTGCGGTGTAGCCGCTGAGGAAGTGGAAAGCAGCCGCTTCTTTAGACAGAATTGAAATCGGCGGAATCACCCCAGACACATCGCAGGTCAGGAAGATAACGGTTTTGGGTTCGCCGGCGGCGTTGGCAATAACACGCTTTGCCACGTTTTCTAGTGGATAGCAGCAACGACCGTTTTCGGTCAGGCTGGTGTCGTCGTAGTCGGCGTGACGGCTATGATCGTCAATAACCACGTTCTCGACGATGGCGCCAAAGCGAATCGCGTCCCAAATAATGGGTTCATTTTGCTGGCTGAGATTGATGGTTTTAGCGTAACAGCCGCCTTCGATATTGAATACCGAGCCCTTTGCCCAGCCGTGTTCGTCGTCACCGATCAAATAGCAGCTTGGGTCGGCAGACAGGGTAGTTTTGCCTGTGCCTGATAGACCGAAGAACAAGGTGGTGTTGCCAGACTCGTCGACATTGGACGAGCAGTGCATGGGCATAACGTCTTTTTCTGGCAGCAGGAAGTTCTGCACCGAGAACATCGCTTTTTTCATCTCGCCCGCGTAACGCATGCCGGCCAGCAGCACTTTGCGCTGAGCAAAGTTAATAATAACGCAGCCTTCTGAATTGGTGCCGTCACGCTCTGGCTCGCAGACAAAGCCAGCGCAGTTAATGATGGTCCACTCTTCTTTGCCCTTGGGGTTGTACTTAGCGGGGCGTACAAACATATTGCGGCCAAACAGACCCTGCCAGGCGGTTTGGGTGTTTACTACCACAGGAATATAGTGATCTTCGTGGGCACCAACATGCAGCTTGGATACAAAGCTGTCTTGATCGGCGAGGTAATCTTCCACGCGGCTCCACAGAGCGTCAAATTTAGCCGCGTCAAAGGCGCGGTTGACGCTAGTCCAGTCGATAGAGTCGGCAGTCGAGGGCTCTTGGACAATATAGCGGTCGCCTGGGGAGCGGCCAGTGCGCTTGCCGGTAGTGACTACCAGTGCGCCGCTGTCGGCGAGGCGGCCTTCACCGCGGCTCAGGGCTTGCTCAATCAACTGAGCAGGGCTTAGGTCTTCATATACTGTCGTTTCAGCACTCATTCTCTGTCTTCCTGTCACGTGATACTGAGAGCAGCCTTGGGGCGTTGCTGTGAGCTTGGCAACTTAGGAAACCCCCAAAGTGGCTGGTAATTTGGGGCGCCATTATTACAAAAATCCTTTAACAGCGCTAACCTTTGCAGGGATAAATCCGCGTTTGGGCAATTTGCACGTTATTGGTGCCGATTTTGGCGAAATCAGTGTCGAATTGGCGGTGTGTTTTGCTCAAACAGGGCGCTGATATCTGCCGGGCTGAATTGATAGTGTCGGTTGCAAAATTCACAATTTGTTTCAATTTGGCCCTGTTCCTGGAGGATGTCTTCCAGCTCGCCCTGGCCTATGGAAATCAAGGCTTTAGCGACGCGTTCGCTGCTACATTGGCAGCGGGCAATCAGCGTTTTGCTTTCAAATAGGCGAACAGCATCCTGGTGGTATAAGCGATAAAGCAGGGTTTCCGCGTCTAGTGTTAGTAGCTCCTCGTCGCGAATGGTATCGGCAATGGTGCTCAGATGTTGCCAGCGTTCCACGTTTGGTTTTGGGTTGGGGAGCTGTTGCAGCAGCATGCCAGTGGCATTTTTACCGTCAGCGCGCAGCCAAACTCGGGTGGCTAGTTGTTCGCTGCGCTGGAAATAGCTCTCTAGGCAGCTGGCAAGACTGTCGCCATCGAGGGCGACAATGCCTTGATAGGCCTTGCCGTGTTTGGGGTCGATTGTCATAGCGAGGTGGCCGCTGCCCAGCAGGGCTTTAAAATCCATGCTCATGGCTTCATTGGCATCGCGGGCAATGGCTCTTAGTTCTTGCTTAGAATTGGCTTCAGCCATAATCAAGGGCACCTCACCGTCGCCACGGACTTGCAGAATCAGTGAACCTTCAAATTTGACGGTGGCGCTGAGCAAGCTGGCGGCGGCTAGGAATTCGCCGAGCAGATTGGCTACCCCCGGCGGATAGTGGTGAATGCTGAGAATGTCTTGGTAACTTTGCTGAAGGCGCACGTGTTCGCCGCGAACGTCGCTATCGTCGAAAATAAAGCGATTAATGGTGTCGTTCATGGCTGTGGTGATCCGATTGTTGGGAGACGGGCTATTATAACGGTTTCGCCAGTGGTCGTCCTGTGGCTAGTTTGGGGCGGCTGTTAAGCCGCGGCTTAATCTTGCTGTTTAAAACGATGAATTTGGCGACGTTGCTTCTTATTGGGTCGCTCTGGCCGTAATGCACCGGCGGCGCCCAGTGCTTTGCGGTCGGCGGCCTGTTGTTCGCGGGCGTGAATGCTGTTAGCGGTTTCCTGGTAGAGCATGGCTGCTTCAGGGGCGCCCCGGCGCTGACTGGAAAGATTGATAACGGTAATGATTTTGGTGTCGAAGCCAATATTAATGCTCAATTTAGCGTCAATTTGGACTTCTTTGCTGACTTTGCAGCGGGCGCCGTCGTACTGCACTTTGCCACCTTCTATCGCCTGCTTGGCAAGACTGCGGGTTTTATAAAAGCGCGCCGCCCACAGCCATTTGTCCAAACGAATGCCGCCGCTGACTGGTTCCGAGCCGTTCATGCGGGGTGGCCAGGGCCGATGATGGGTAGAACTTCGTCAAAACTGTGAATGGCTGGGTAACTGAGTTGATTTCTTATGGCTTGCTGGCTATCGGGCTGGCGCAAGGTAAGCAAATGGCGAATACCAAATTCGGCGGCGGCATCGAGCACGCTGGCGGTATCGTCAATCAGCAGAGTGCGTTCAGGGTCAAAGTGCCAGTGCTGCTGCAGTAATTGCCAGAAATGCGGGTTTTCTTTGGGGGTGTTCAATTGGTGTGAAGTGATGATGCGTTGCATCCAGCGCGCGAGGTCGGTGTGTTCAAGTTTCAGGTCGAGACTGCCTTGGTGGGCATTAGTGACCAGCCAGGTATCGCAATGACTTTGGTCTAGGGCATTTAAAAAGGCGGCGGTACTGGGATGAGGGTTGATCAGGTGAGCCACTTCGCGCTTTAGTGCGACGATGTCCACATTCAATTGTTCAGACCAGTAGTCTAGGCAGTACCAGTTGAGGGAGCCGCGCTCCGCCGTGATGCGTTTGATAAGTTCGCGGGCAACGGTCTCTGGCGCTCCGCCGTGGATTTCAGCGTAGCGCTTGGGAAGATGTTGAGACCAGAAAAAATTATCATAATGTAGGTCTAGTAAGGTGCCATCCATATCGAGTAGGACGGTGTCTATGTCTTGCCAATTTATCATTTGCTGCCATTAGATGAGGCAGCGGACTCAGTTTCTGGCCCGTGCCGAAAAAGTTTTGTTGCTGACGGCGTCACGCATCTCAATCACTTCAGCGTAGTTGACGTTGAGCCACCATTCATCGGGATTGCTATTGTAGGGGTTGATTGCGGCTGAACCCCGGCGAGTTTCAAGGAAAAAACCGCTATCAGTTTGATTGTTTATCGCCATTGTTCAATCCTCGAAATCATCTTGTTAATTGCGTTGAGCAGGGTTCCAAGATACGAGAAACTGAGGGCAGCAAGTATAGGGGAAAGCCCCTATTGGGGGTAGTTATGTGTTTAAAGTGTGAACTGTGCACGGTTTTCAGTAGGGCGCTTTGGGTAATGGCTTGTAAAAGACTTGAGAACCTTAGTGTTCGCTTAAAACTAAAGCTGTGGGGTCAGTAATAGTCGTGCCCCCACACTCTTAATGTGGGGCTAATATTGCTCAATTTAATAAGGTGGGGGTGGTTTTAATCGAGATGAGATTTTAGCCAGCTTGCTGAGCGGTAAACTGCTCCGCATTTTGAATTTCGATGATTTCAGCGTAATTAACATCCAGCCACCACTGAGCAGGTTTAGTAATGGCCGGGAATATATGGCACTGCCCGAACTGCTGAGCGTTAAAGATGCTGCTGGTGTTTGCTGTTGATGACATGGTGAGCCCCCCGGCTGTGTGTATTTGCTTACTTAGGACTCAAATAGTAAATGACTCAGGGGGACCGTAATATAAGTAGATCTGCTTAGCGAAGTCGGTAAATTGCGTTATTGGATGGTGGCCAGAAAGGCCACCATCAGTGCTTAGCGGCTTTGATTGCCGCTGGGAATGTCCTTGAACGCCAGGCCTTTGTCGGCGCGGGGTTCCTGGGGAAGGCCTAGCACTTGTTCGGCAATGACATTGCGCATGACCTCGTCGGTGCCGCCAGCCAAGCGAATACCAGGGGAAAACAACACTGTTTTTTGAAAGTGGGCGTGTTGTTCGGTTTGAGCTGGATCGCAGATGACGCCAGATTCGCCTAGCAATTGAATGGCGTAGTTGGCGATATCCTGATTCATAACAGCGCCCACTAATTTGCCCAGAGCGGCCTCAGCACCCGGCATGCCACCCTTGGCGACTGCGGTTAGCATTCGGTTGGTAGCGGCTTTGATGCCGGCGTGTTGGTAGTACCACTGAGCCAAGTGTTCACGTACCACAGGGTTTGCGCTGATGGGTTCACCGTCGATATGCAGAGTTTTGACCAGCTGTAAAAATTCTGGAAAGCCGTCTGGTTGTACCCCCGCAATGGCCAAGCGTTCATTCATCAAAACCAGTAGCGCAGCGCCCCAGCCGCCGCCAACCTCGCCAAGGCGGTAGGCATCGGGAATCACCGCATCGTTAAAAAACACTTCATTGAAGTGCGATCCGCCGTCCATCTGAGTGATGGGCTTCACTTCCACGCCGGGCTGATTCATGTCGATAAAAAACATGGTCATACCACGGTATTTGGAGATCGTAGGGTCAGTGCGGCACAGGACCACACCATAATCCGAGTGCTGGGCGCCTGAGGTCCAGA
The DNA here is from genome assembly GCA_047624025.1 of Zhongshania sp. Lineage (GTDB taxonomy): Bacteria > Pseudomonadota > Gammaproteobacteria > Pseudomonadales > Spongiibacteraceae > Spongiibacter. The sequence continues at coordinate 20,306 of JBLHPB010000003.1, read as the reverse complement.
TTTTTTGACCGTTAATGACCCAGTTGTCAGCATTTTTAACGGCGCTGGTTTTTAGGCCCGCGACATCAGAGCCGGCGCCAGGTTCGGAAAACATTTGGCACCAGACAGTTTCGGCGCTGGCCATAGGCGGCAGCAGTGCTAATTTTTGCTCTTCGCTGGCAAAGTGCATCAGTGCTGGGCCGCAGTTGCCTATGCCGATCACAAAATAGCCATCGGGCTCGGCATACTGGCTGACTTCCTGTGACCAAATAACTTTATCAATATCGCTAAGTCCAGCGCCACCGTATTGCTTTTGCCAGTTGATGCAGGCATAGCCCGCATCAGCGACTTTTTTATACCAGGCTTTGGCGTCGGCATAGGCCTCGGATTGGTCTTTTCGTCCTTGGCTAGCCGATTTTGGCCGAGCATTTTGGGCTAACCATTCGCGTATTTCGGCGCGAAAGCTCGCTTGTTCGGGGCTGTCTTTAAAATCCATGATGTATTCCTATTCAGTTCAAGCGGCAAGTAGTCGGTCAACCAGCAGGCTTTTCCACTGCGGGTTACTGCCGATAAGGGTGGCTAAGGCCTGAGCGCGACGATAGTAAAGATGACAGTCGAACTCCCAAGTAAAGCCCATGCCGCCATGGGCCTGAATATTTTCCTTGCTGCATAAATAGTAGGCATCTATCGCGCTGACCCGCGCGGTGGCCGCAGCTAGGGCTAATTCGGGGGCGTCTGCCGACAGTGCCCAGGCGCCGAAATAGGCATTGGACTTAGCCAGCTCCTTAGCCACAAACATATCGGCCAATTTGTGTTTAATAGCTTGAAAGGAGGCAACTTGACGGCCAAAGGCGTAGCGGTCAGTGGTATAGGCTTTGGCCATATCAATGGCGGCTTCACAGCCACCGACTTGCTCAAAGGCCAAGAGTACCGCGGCGCGATCATAAACCGTATTCAGGGCGGTGAGGGCATCGATATTGGCTGCCAAGCGCACCGTTGGGGTCTGCGTGAAGGTAAACTGGGCGCGGGGCAGGCTCGGATCTAGGCTGGCTTGATTTTGACGATTAATACTGGCGTGGCTCAAGTCCACCATATACAAGCCGAGTTGGTCGTTTTCAGTGGCTGTCACCACAGCCTTGTTGGCAATCATACCGTGGAGAACGGCGGATTTTTTACCGCTTAACTTGCCGTCAACTATGCGGCAGTCGGGCTGATCTTTGCGATAACTACTGAGACCTTCACCGCAGGCCAGGGTCACAATACATTCACCGGCAGCCAGGCTGGGTAGCCATTCTGCCTGTTGATCGTCCGAAGCTGCGGCTTTGATGATTTCTGTGCCGAGGTAAACCGAGGCAATAAAAGGCACGGGCGCCAGCACTCGGCCCATCTCCATGGCGATAACACAAAGTTCTAAATAGCTTAGGCCAAGGCCGCCGTGTTCTTCGGCGATAGTGGTGGCCGGCCAGCCTAGGGCGACAATATTGGCCCATAAGTCAGCATCAAATTGGCTGTTGCCGTCAAGAACTTGGCGGACAGTAGCGGCGCCGCATTCCTTGCTTAACATGGCGCGGGCTTGTTCTTGAATGTATTTTTGCTCTTCAGAAAAATCGAAATTCATTGGCTGCTCCAGATCGGGTGTCCGCGGGTGTGATAAACATCTGCGGCGATAATAGGCAGCTTAGGTTGGCTTAGTCAGCCGGGCAATGGCAAAACCGACCATGCAGATAACGGATGGGGTCAGAGATAGCAGTGAATTTATAGGGTGCGCGGCCTTTGAGTGAGTTTCGGCGTTCAGGTTTAGAGCTTAAGAGCCAGCATGCTGGCCTTGAATTGCTCTTTGCTGGCCGGAAGCTGTCGGTAGGAGGAAACTAGTCGGCCCACCATGGTGATTAAATCATCAACATTTATTGTGCGATTATGCTGCAAATTATGAGTATCGACTGGGGCTTTTAATAAATCGCGCCACAGCTCGTCTGATTCCTTGGTATCTATATGGGGCAGTGCTTCAGCGGCGTTTGCGCAAGATGCTAAGTCAAATTTTGCGGCCTGGGGTGGATTGTAGCTTGCGGCAAACCAAATACACTCTTCCAGCATAAGCGGAAAATCGTGTTCATGCTGGATTGCTAAGTTTTTAATTTTATAAAACATGTGTTTGCGTGATATTTCAATCAGAGCGATGATGATGTCTGACTTGCCATTAAAATAGCGGTAAACAGTACGGCGGGTAACATTGGCGGCAGTGGCAATATCTTCAATAGTGGTGGCATTAAGGCCCTTGGTGGTAAAGCAATCAACCGCAGATTTCAGTAGTATTTTTTTTCCGGTATCAAGGTCGTCAACGCGTGCCCCGTTGCCCCATCTCTTATTTTTCATAAATGGATTACTCAGTATAATTCAGATGCTAAATAACACTAGCTTAGCAGATTGTAAGTTAAGGGCACTCCCTAGTAACCGTAGTCGCTATAGTCATTAATACTTATTTCCGTGGAAATGACTGCCACCGGCCGTGCTCAGTAACCAGGATTTGACGACCTTCCTCGACAGTTCTGACGAGTGAAATTCAAGCCGCACTGGAATTAAAGAGCGACGTATTTTCCATGTGCCAACCTCGGCATTCGCGAGCTTGGCGGCCAAGCGTGCTCTGGCCTGCGCCGGAATGGATGCAGCCAACGTAGACTTGCTTATTCTCGCTACGGCTTGTCCCGACACCTTGATTCTCAGTGCCGCCTCTGCGGTGCATATGATATTGGCGCGGTTAATGCTGCGGTCTTCGATCTAAATGCCGCCTGTAGCGGTTTTATCTACTGCCTGAGTGTGGGGACGGCAATGATTCGCAGTGGCGCCATGAAAAAAGTGTTGGTGATTGGTGCCAATCGGATTTCCAATTTTCTGGACTACACCATTCAGGATGTCTGCGTTTTGTTAGGTGACGGCGCAGGTGCCGTAATCCTTGAAACCAGCGACCAGGAGTGTGGCTTGTTGGCAGAGAAGCTGAGCTGCGAGGGTTATGCCCTGGATATTCTGGCAGCCAGAGATTCAGGCACAGTTAGGGAGCGCTTTAGCGGTATAGATGGTTTTTATGAGGTTAACTTTGACGGGCCTAAGATTTTTAAGCGGGCGGTTCGGGGTATGGGTAACGCCATTAGCGATGAGTTGCCCGTCAGCGATAAAACCGCCTTGGAGATGTTAATGCCTTGGGTGGGAAGCTGCCGTGACGCGGTGGCGAAAAAAGCTAAATAGTGAATGTCAGTTGCCGTAAAAAAGGGCCGTTATATAGCAAGGTATTAAACAAATGTGGGAATTTATCCACACACAATAGCGGTCATTCGCTGTTTCAGCGTCGTCGAGACATGTGAACAAGAGAACACTTCCCATTAACACATTGGCGAGTTACCTAATTTAAGGAAATTTATAAAATAGGCGCTATGCTCAAGGGAAAGGAATATTTGGCAGAAATAAAGGGAATTAGTCTTCGTTTGACCGGCGCTCGCTAATAGCGGGATAGCCATCTCATTGAATCCCATATAATTTTTCAATCAACGTAAAAGCCAGTTCCGTGATAAGGGGGCCAAAGTGATATATGGCCTGAGTCGTTATAATAAACTGTTAGGCAATAAGTTGGAGCTGATCACGAATACTAAAGAACTCAACCATAAATCAGCTTTAACTGATCTTATTGACTGGGCTGATTCATGTTTATTCTGTACTAGCTTCTTTGATAAGAAAGGACTCGAACATCTATTGCCAAAGTTGTTGTCTGGTATTTCGGATAGAGGAATGAAAGTTAAGATATTCTCAAATGGGGAGAAGGAATATACAAAGCCCCATATTATTGCTAAGTTAAAAAATATCCGAAATCGAACATATTGTTGTGACAAGGAAAGGCAGGCGCCTTCATTCAAAGATATACCTTTTTGAAAAAGGTAAGTCCTTCTCTGTGCTCGTAGGGTCCGCTAACTTGACTCATGACGGTTTAATCAAAAATGAAGAATTGTCAATCCAAGTAAATGGTGTCGTAGGTTCGGAAGAACACTCAAAATATAAAGACTATTTTGAAGGTTTATCGCCATTAGTAAATGCCTAACAAAAGCAAGCAATCGGAACGGTTTCAAGCTGCTTTCGTTTCACTCAATCAACTTAAAACACGTCCGTTGTTGCGAGCGTTATATTCATATTTATAAAAAGGAAATATTGAATATGAAAAACATGAAGGTTGGATTTATTCTCTTTGGTGTATTTTTATACTCAGGTATGTATGCTACGAGTGCAGAAGATGTAACAAATATCCAAGAAGCACTTTCTTCTGGAAAAAAATGCTCAGCAACTTGGAGTAGTGAAAGCTCTAAAGTAGGACAAAAGACTACTATTTTTAATGTTAGGAAGTTAAATGGGGAGACTCAATACCAAGTTTACGACTCCTCACGAAGACCAAGAATATGGACTTGGTACTTTAGGATTGAAAAAATAAAATGTAAATAGAAAAATAACAAAGCCAGCCAGATGGGCGCAGTAAACTGCGCCCATCTGGCGGCGTTATATGTCCTTGGTTTTGTATGCATCAAAGGTTTGACCATGGAAAAGCAACTATCTTTTTTACGTGAGATTGATCAACTCAAGAACGTGGTGAGAAAGTCACCATTAATTGATCAGTCCCGCAAAGAAAATTCAGCCGAGCATTCTTGGCATTTGGCTATGTACGCGTTAATTCTTTCCGGATCATCGAATCAAACTATAAACGTTAACCGTGTAATCCGAATGCTTCTGATCCATGACATTGTAGAAATTGATGCTGGTGACCACCCGATACATGAACCGACAAATTGTGAGAATCAAGAAAAACTGGAACAACAAGCGGCAAACCGTATATTTGGTATCCTTCCCGATTCACAAAGTGAAGAATTAATGGCGCTTTGGCAAGAGTTTGAAGCTGGTGATAGTAATGATGCAGCGTTCGCCAAGTCCCTTGATAGAATGCAACCACTAATTCATAACATTGCAACCAACGGTGGTACCTGGGCAGAGGCAAGTGTTACTGAAGCTCAGGTAAAAGAGCGCTACGGACCAACTATTGCCAACGGTTCATTGGGACTTTGGACTAAAGCAAAGAAGCTGGTGGAGAAGCACTTTGAGTAAAAACCTTGCCATTGCCAAAAACCAACATATAACAAACACAGGCAGTCGGACTAATTTTACGCTGCGCTCCAAATTAGCCCGCTGCTGCGGGCGTTAAGGCCATAGATGAAACTACGACTTTCATCAAAATACGTATTTTTGAGCGTCCGCCTATTACCAAAAGGCGACGGCCAGCACTACTTGCAGTGACTCCAGATTTCTAGTGAGCTATTGAAAACCACTGCAATGCTTTAAGCCTCTCATTGCAGTGCGATTTCCAGGGTTTAAAATCAGTTTCCCCACTTTTTTTAATGCCTTGGTTATATGGCGACTCTTTTTTTTCTATGAATACTCAGTTTAGGGGCTTTGCCAGCACGAACTGATAGACGTCGATGGATTTGCCGCGAAAGCCGCCTTCACAATATCCTAAATAGTAATCCCACATCCGCTGAAAACGTTGATCAAATCCCTGTGGTGCAATAGTTTTCCGGTGCTGATGAAAATTTCTAGCCCACTCCTGAAGTGTGCGGGCATAGCCGAGGCCAAAGGCTTCTTCATCGTGCACATATAATCCGGCCTTGTCGGCCTCGGCGCGAAATATTTCTGGGCTGGGCAGCATACCGCCGGGGAAAATATAGGTCTGAATAAAATCCGGGTCGCTGCGATAGCCTTCAAAACGACTTTGTTCAATGGTGATGATTTGGATTGCGGCACGACCGCCGGGCTTGAGGCGTTGATACAGGGTGTCAAAATAGGTGGACCAATATTTCTCGCCGACTGCCTCGAGCATTTCAATGGAAACGATGTGGTCATATTGACCTTCGGTATCGCGGTAGTCAGTTAGGCTGAGTTTTGCCTTACCTTTCAAGGCTTGAGTGTTCAGACGCTGCTGGGCAAATTCAAGCTGGCGCTCGGAAAGGGTTATGCCATGAAGTTCGACTGCTTTTTGCTGGCAGACTTGTTCGGCAAAGCCGCCCCAGCCACAGCCAATTTCTAAAATACGGTCGCCGTCTTTAACTTCCAGTAGGTCTATTAGGCGCTGGTATTTGGCATATTGGGCTTCGCTAAGGGTTTGGTTTTCGTCTGTAAAATAGGCCGCTGAATAGGTCATGCTGGGGTCTAGCCACTGCTGGTAAAAGTCATTACCTAAATCGTAGTGGTAGGAAATATTACGGCGACTGCCTCGCTTACTATTGGCATTGCGGCCATGTCGCCATTTTTGCATGGCTCTTTCCCACTTTCCATTGTCGAGCATGCCGCCAAAGTGGCTTTCATTGCTGGTAATCCACTCGATTAGCATGGCCAAGTTGGGACTGTCCCAATCGCTATCCATATAAGCTTCGCTCCAGCCCACTGAGCCGCCGGTAAAGGCTTTGCGTACTGCTTGCCAGTTATTGAGTGTCACTTGGGGGTTGAGGTGCTCGCAGGGGTGTTCGCCAAACTCAACACAGCTGCCGTTAGGAAGGGTCAAACGCAGTACGCCACGAGCCGCGTGTGACAGCGGCTGTAAGACCTTGCTTATCATTTGTTGTTGGCGCTTAGCCCACCAACCCGATCCAAAACTGCTATTTAGTGCTGCGGCAGATGACTTCATAGTAGACCTTTTGTCTGTCTGATTTACTGATCGATACGAGATATCGGCGAATTTGGTTCTGGGGGGCGGTCGACTAATTTGACCCCCTTTAAGAATAGCTTTAGTGCCTGCCAGTGAATGCCGACAATGGCCTTTAAAGTCATTAATGGTAGCTCGAAGAAGTTGCGTAATAATTCTCGGTCAGTAAAGGGACGATGGCTGCCGTGGAATATAGCGTTGAGCAGGGTTTTATCATCCTCGCGATCACTGACCGTCAGAGAAATTCGCTTTCCAGGTAACTGCAGACGAAAGTGGTAACGCATGCCCATGGCGATAAAGGGCGAGACATAAAATGCTTTATCGCACTGTTGGTGAATAATAGATTGTTGGCGCTGGGATACTGGCACCGGCAGTAAATAACTGTGACGTTGCTTAAAGGTGTTGCTGACTTCATGCAGTACCGCAAACACTTCATCATTGCTGTTATAGCAATAGTAAACGCTTAAAGGGTTGAAGGTGTAGCCCAGCACTCTGGGGTAGCAGAGCAGGCTGGCGCGTGCCACTGGCTCATCAATGCCTTGTTCCTTGAGGCTGCGCTCTAGATAAGCCCTCGGCATTTCACCACTGCCATTGCCAATATCTCGGCAATAAAAACTGAACAGATTAAAGCGGTTGAGTGAAAATAGTCGGCAGCGCTGGGCGGTGGCCGCCAGTGCATCAACATCAAACAGAAAGCTGCTCATGCGATAGACAAAGCGATGTTGCCGGGGATAAAAACGGTGGTGCATCACTTTGCCACGGTATATCGCCGTGGCCTCAATGGCTTTCATGCTGCCTTCTGGTGAGATTCTTCAGTTACCATGATGCGGCCACTGGCATTTTCTACGGTCCATGGTCGTGCGACACCGCCAAGCTGTTCTGCGACGGCTAGGCCAGACTGAATGCCATCTTCGTGGAAGCCATAACCGAAGTAACTGCCGCAATACCAGGTCCGCTGTTGGCCCTGTAAGCTCCACAGCAATTTTTGGGCAGCGAGTGCGGCGCTATCAAATACCGGATGTTGGTAGCTAAAACGTCGATAGATTAGCTCATCACGTGGTTCTTTTAGCGGGTTCAGTGTGACGATGATTTGTTCTTGGCAGGACAGATGCTGGAGGGAGTTCATCCAATAGCTTACCGATACCTTGTTGCTATTTTGATTTGTATTGGCCAGGTAGTTCCAGCTGGACCAGACTTGTCGGCGTTGTGGCATCAGTCGGTCATCTCGGTGTAAGACCGTGTCATTGAGTTCGTAAGCAAAAGCGCCAAGCAGACGTTTTTCTGCGAAGCTGGCATCGCCGAGTATGGAAAGAGATTGGTCAGCGTGACCGGCCATGACAATATGGTCAAAGCGGTGCTGCTCGCCGTAGGTATCGGTGAGCTGGACGTGATCGTCAAAACGTTGTACTTGGCTTACACCGCAATTAAGGCGAATATTATCTGCGTAGCCTGCAGTGATTTTTTTGACGTACTCACGGGAGCCCCCTACTACCGATTGCCATGGTGGGCGCTCATCGACTTGCAATAGGCCGTGGTTGTCGCAAAAGCGTAAAAAAGTTTTAGCTGGGTAGGCCAGCATTTTTTCCACTGGGGTTGACCAAATGGCCGCACTCATTGGCAGTAAATGGTCTTCACAAAACCCAGGGCCGAATTTTTCTTGTTTGAGTAAATCACCCAAAGAAAGCTGATCGGGCAGGCTGTTCATCCAGTCGCCACTCTGCTTGTAAAAACGCAGTAAATCCTTAATCATCTTCCAAAATCGAGGCCTGAACAAATTGCGCTTTTGGGCAAACAGGGTTGAGATTGAATCCGAGCCACTATATTCGAGGCGGCCATTGTCCAGCGATACCCCAAAAGACATATCAGTACTTTGATAAGCAACGTCGAGTTCTTTAAACAATGCGACTAAATTGGGATAGCAGCGTTCATTGAAAACAATGAAACCGGTGTCGACGGCAATAGTGCCGGCACTGGTGAAAATGTCGACGGTGTTACTGTGGCCGCCAATGCGATCATCCTGCTCAAACACGGTGATGTTGTGGTGTTTACTTAGCAGCCAGGCACTGCTTAGTCCGGCGATACCGGAACCGATAACCGCAATATTCAAAGGTTTAGTGTTGATCATAGGTATGAACTTGTAGTGATCCCGTTAGTCCATTGTTACGTAAAGTCAGGGATAACGGATCAATGAGCCTGTACAGGCATTGCGGAGAATGACATGCAAAGCGCCTTCCTGGCATGGCGATATCTTCGTTATGCACTACCTGGCTTGCCGATGGCGGCACTGGGCCTGCCATTTTATATTTATGTACCGCTATGGCTAGCCGAGAGCGGTGGTTATGGTTATAGCGTAGTCGGTATAATTTTTTTTGCAGCGCGTCTTAGTGATGTCATCAGTGATCTAGCTGTGGGTGTCTGGCTTGATCGCTTTAATCGTCCGCGCACTGTTTATTTGTCGGCCTGTTTGTTAACCGCTGCCAGTGCCTTAGCGTTGGTTTATTTACCCCATCCCTGGCACCCGGCCTTGTTGTTATTGGCCATAGTATTACTAATGCTGGGCTGGACGGGCATTACCGTACCATGGCTGGCGCTGCCGGTGAAACTTGCTGCTAACACCCGTGATCAGTTGCGATATAACACTAGCCGCGAGGCTCTGATCTTACTGGGAACCGTGCTGGCGATGCTGGCGCCAGGCCTGCTGACTTCAGCGCAACTACCGATTGTCCTGCTTGGGGGGTTGTTGTTCTTATTGCTTAGCCTGCTGATGCAGTCTAAGGCCAAGGGAGTCATTATACAGGGAGTTATATCACTCAAGAGTATTCTAGCAGATCATCGAGTGCGCAGTTTGGCGCTGCCTTGGTTTATGAATACGCTCGCTAATGCCATTCCTCCCACCATCCTGATTTTGTATATGCGAGAAGTATTGCAGGCCGAGGCTGCAGTGCCCATTGCCTTATTAAGCTATTTTGCCGCAGGTTTAGTGGGCGTGCCATTTTGGTATCGGCTGGCGGCACGAATAGGTAGTTTGGCGGCATGGCGTATCGCTCTATGCGCCTCGATAGTGGCGTTTTTGGGTGCGGCTTTTTTAGGGCCAGGGGATTTGAACTGGTTTTTGTTAATTTGTATTGTCAGTGGTTTGGCCTTAGGTGCGGATCAGGCGCTGCCATCGGCATTGCAAACCGGTTTGGCGAAAATGATGGCCACAGAGCAACCGGGGGTGGAGTTGAGCGCGAGGATGTTTGCCTTATGGGGAATGCTGAGTAAGGCGGCGATGGGCTTAGCGGTGGCTTTGGCTTATTTGTCACTAGGTAGTTTGACGGATGAACAGGTGCCGCCGTCATGGGCGATAACTAGTGCCTATGTTATCGTCCCAGTACTGATTAAATGTGCGGTTATTTACCTGTTAGCTAAGCCTGAAAGATTCACTTGGAGGCCGGTATATGATTAAAAGTAAGCAGTTATGCCGTGTTCTTGCAGTGGCAATATTTTACGCTTTGGTGAGTAACGCCTCTATGGCCGCGGTATGGAAACGTGTGAGCGGAGAATCTTACAAGATACTTTGGAAGTCGCTGACGTTTACAGAACTGAAAATTGACCCCCGCCAGTCAATGCCCGCGGGGGGCGATATCCTAGATCCGCAATACAGTAAAAAGATAGTTATCAATTACCATCTGGGGGTTGCAGCTGAGCACTTTCGAAGACTGACTCTTGAGTCCTTGAAGAGCGCCTATAGTGAAGAGGAATTGGCTGCTGCTAAAGCCGATATCGAGCGTTTCTGTAGTTGGTATGAGGATGTTAATAAGGGCGACAGCTATAGCTTGTCTTGGCGCAGGGACGAGGGGCTGTTACTGAGCTTGAATACGCGGCCGCTGGGTAAAATTATCGATCCCGATGCGGCGGCGCTGATACTCAGTGTTTGGCTGGGAGAGGCGGCGGTCAGTGGTAAGCAAAGAGATACCATACTTGCGGCTTGGCGGGCGGGCGTGGGGTCTACCTGAGGTCCTTCAAGTCCTTGAAAATAACTAAAAATTCTAAGCTTAGAACATTTTCGACTTTGCACAGGCGGCTGCTTGAAAACTAAGCATCCGGTGTTAGCATTCCCGCAATTCAAACTATTCGGCAAATAATCCCCAAGGAGATCAATAGCTTTAGGCCATTGATCGACCATCGGAGGCTTGGCGAAATGATTTGGCAATGTATCTTGTGGAGAGCAAATAATGGTGCTGAAAACCAGGACATGGTTGACGGTTGCGCTGTTGAGCGGGTCAGCAATAAGCGCCTATGCTCAAACTGGTAGTGAGCAGCGGCGTGGTCTGCAGATCGAAGAAGTGCTGGTGACCGCCCAGAAACGCGAAGAGGGTGCCAATGATATCCCCCTTGCCATCACGACCTACACCGGTGCGGACCTCCAGGCGCTGGGCGTTAATGACACTCGTGATCTTGGCAAGTTGCTGCCGGGGTTTTCCTACGCGGACGGTGGTTTTAATACCCCTATTTATACACTGCGTGGTGTCGGCTTTAATGAAAATAGCCAAACCGCCAGTGCCACCGTGGGCGTATATATTGACGAATTCAATTTGCCATTCCCGATAATGACCAAGGGCAGCAATCTGGATATTGCCCGGGTCGAGGTGTTAAAAGGTCCTCAGGGTACGCTCTATGGCCGCAATACCACTGGCGGCGCCATCAACTATATTGCTAACAAACCTACAGACAGCTTGGTATACGGCGGCAGCGCCAGTTATAGCCGTTTTGAGACCCTTGAAGCGGAAGGTTTTGTCAGTGGCCCACTCAGTGACACATTGAGTGTTCGTCTCGCCTTGCGCGGTATTGATAGTGGCGAGGGTTGGCAACGCAGTCGCACCCGCCACCCCAGCAGTGACGCATATAATGGTAAAACTGGCCGCAATATTGGCGGTGAGTACCAGCAGTTTGGCTACGACACCCTGGGTAAAGTCGATAAGCAGAGCGGACGCTTATTACTGAGCTGGTTGCCAGCTGATGATATCGATATTGGTTTTCATGTCGATGGCTGGCGGGATCGCTCAGAGCCACAAGCGCTACAGGTGATTGCTATCGAGTCCCAGAATGCGACCACGGGCGAGGCTGGACTACATCCCGATGTTGCTGATTACCCGGTTAATGACCGCAATACCGAAGACAGCCGCGCCGCCGATTGGCCTAATAACGGCATGGAATTTCGGCTTAATGACAGCTTTTTTTCTGGCGGTGCGCGGTTGAACTGGACCCTGTCTGAAAATCTGGACATGGTGGTATTGGCATCGGCGGGTCGATTTGAATCCAATGGCAGTTTTATTCCGCAGTCTGGTGTGGATACCGTCAATACCGAACGCAATGTGTTTGCCCAAACCGATTTTTATAATTTGGAATGGCGATTTTCGGGCAATGCTCGCGACGATGTGTTTTGGCAGCTTGGCGTAAATTATAGTCAAGATGATGTGCAAGAATTTCAGCGCCTGCACCACGACACCGTGAGTATTGTGTTTCCCGTCGACGAGCCAGATGGCGATGGGGTGGCCGGACTGGACAACCGCTCGGGTTTCGGCGGTAATCAATTAGCCAAGGTAAAAGCTATTTTTGGGCATGCTCAATGGCAGTTTGACGATGATTGGACTCTGGCCGTGGGTGCGCGCTATACCGATGAGCTACGCGATTTTAATGGTTGCTCTCAGGATGTTGATGTCGATGATGAACCTGGCGCCTCGCAGGATTCGCCGGGTGCCCGAGATGAAGGCACCGGTTTGGCTACCGCATTCAGTGGTCTGAGTTTTTTGCAGTCGCCCTTAGCGGGTTTTTTACCCGGCAGTGCTGGATCGGGTGAATGCTTTACTTTGGACAACGAAACCCGTCGTCCACAGCGTTATTTTGGCGAGCTGCACGAGGATAATGTCTCTGGTCGACTCGCACTGGATTGGCGCTTTGCTGAAGACATGATGGTTTTTATTAGCCTGAGTCGCGGCTATAAATCCGGTAGTTTCCCCGTCATTAATATTTCCGATTCCATCCAGTATGAACCGGTTACTCAGGAGCAGCTCGACGCCTTGGAAATTGGTAGCAAACTAACTCTGCTGGACAAGCGTATGCAGCTGAATGCCTCGGTGTTTGATTACCGCTATAAAGACAAGCAGCTGGTGACTAATTTTCGTGATCCGATATTTGGTGCCCTGCCTATTTTGCGCAATGCACCCAAATCGACGGTTCGGGGCGCGGAGCTGGACGTAAAATACAGCCCCTTAAATGGCTTGTATTTGTCTCTGGCGGCGGCTTATCTGGACACTGAAGTGCAAGAGTTTGTCAGCGGCGATAGCAATGGTGATGAGTTTGATTTTTCCGGCAAACCCTTCAATTACAGTCCGCGACTGGAATACACCCTGTTGATTGACTATGTTTTTCCGGTAAGTGATCGCTATGAAGTGTCGCTTGGTCTGGATTACAGTTACACCAGCGAAACCAATGCCTCGTTGGAACAGGATGAGCGTTTCTTTATTGACGATTTTGCCCTGATCAATGCCAGAGTTGGCTTTGCGCCCACTGATGGACCTTGGAAAGTGTTGTTGTGGAGTCGTAATCTTGGCGATGAATATTATTATAATAATGTCACCAATCAATTGGATACCATCGGCCGTTACACGGGTATGCCAGTGACTTATGGTCTAACCCTGTCTTGGCAGCCCTAAAAAGCGGCTAAGCACTGCGGTAAATTCAAACTAGTCTATATTTAAACGAGTACGGCTGCATGGCAGCCGTCATTGAGGGTGGCCGCTATTACAATCGAAACGTTTATACATACCGTCAATAGTTACTTGTCTTTCCCCTTATTCAGCTTGGGTAAAAGTCCGCTGACCTTGGGAACCATATTAGGTGGCGCCATTGTGGTGGTTATTGCCCTAGTGATCTCTACGTTGTTGCGGCGCAGTCTGCGCTCTGTTGCGCAGCGCCGCACGGCATTTTCAAGCAGTATGCTGTATACCATTGAGCGTTTGATTCACTACGTGATCCTAAGCCTAGGTGTTTTTATTGGCTTGTCGGTGGTTGGTATCGATTTCAGTAAACTGGCCTTAGTGGCTTCAGCATTGTCAGTGGGTATTGGCTTTGGCTTGCAGGCGATTTTCAGTAATTTTGTGTCTGGATTGATTATTCTTGTTGAGCGTGCCCTAAAGGTCGGCGATTACGTGCAATTGGAAAGTGGGGTGATTGGCGTGGTGACTGAAATTACCGTGCGTGCCACCATTATTACTACCTTGGAAAACGCTGAAGTGATCGTGCCCAATTCCGAGTTTGTTAACGGCAAGGTGACCAACTGGACTCACACCAATAATTTCTGTCGGCTGCGAATTCCCTTTGGTGTTGCTTATGGCACTAATAAAGAACGGATGCGCGATGTGGTATTGGACGGGATCAAGGACTTGCCGCAAACACTCAAGGACTTTCCGGGGCGGTCACCGGTAGTGATTATGAAGGGCTTTGGTGACTCCAGTTTGGATTTTGAATTATTAGTGTGGGTGAAACCTGAGTTCGCCTCTCAGCAAAGTGGCACGCGCTCAGCTTTTTTGTGGGCCATCGACACGGCGCTGGTCGACGCGGGTATTGTGGTGCCATTCCCGCAGCGGGATTTGCACATTGTGTCTGGATTTAATCAGCCCCTTTCATCGGAATAAAGCGAGTAAGATAAAACTACGTTGCCTTAACGGCATATCGGCGGTCTTAGAACATCACCAAATTTATGGAGATAGACATAATGGCCAGTGTACTGACAGTCTTAGGATTTACATTACTTGTCGCGTTTATTTTTTATCAACGATTAAGCCTGCGCTTGGGAGCTGTAATTTTGGTGTTGGCCTGGCTAATGGCCGGGCTGAGTTCTCCAGGCTTGCTCCACCCGCTTAGTTTATTGCTCTTGTTTGCCTTTCTGGCGCTGTTTTTAATTACACCTTTACGTATTCGATTGTTATCCGCCCCAGCAATGGCTGCCCTCAAAAAAATGATGCCGCCCATGAGCGACACTGAGCGAGAAGCCCTAGACGCTGGCACCACGTGGTGGGAAAAAGAGCTGTTCTCGGGGCGGCCGGATTGGTCGGTATTTGAAAACATTGAATTGTCGGTGCTAAGTGCTGAAGAGCAGGCGTTTATCGACAAAGAAACCAATGATTTATGTGCCTTGCTGTCAGAATGGGAAATACACCATAAGTCCAAAAACCTGCCTCCAAAAGTCTGGGAATTTATTAAAAACAATGGCTTTTTTGGTCTGATTATTCCTGTCGAGTATGGCGGTCTGGGTTTTAGTCCCTACGCTCAAAGTCGAGTGGTGAGCAAAATTGCCAGTCGCTCAACCGTGGCAGCGGTCACCGTTATGGTGCCAAATTCACTGGGGCCTGGTGAATTGTTGCTTAAATACGGCAGTGACGAACAAAAAACTTTTTGGCTGCCGCGCTTGGCAAAAGGTGAAGAGATTCCCTGTTTTGGTTTAACCAGTCCGGAAGCGGGGTCGGATGCTGGGGCAATTCCCGATACCGGCGTAGTTTGCAAGCAGGACTACGAGGGCAAAAAGGTACTGGGCGTTAAATTGAATTTTTCCAAACGCTGGATCACCCTAGCGCCAGTAGCCACGGTGGTGGGTTTAGCCTTTCGTCTTAGTGATCCTGAAAGTTTGATTGGCACGGAGGTTGATAGAGGCATTAGCTGTGCGTTGGTGCCAGCTAATTTGGCGGGGGTGGAAATCGGTCGTCGTCACAATCCCGGTTCCGCCTTTATGAATGGCCCAATAACCGGTGTCGATGTGTTTATTCCCATGGACATGCTGATTGGCGGTGAGGAGTACATCGGCCAAGGTTGGCGCATGTTGGTGGAGTGCCTTGGTGCTGGACGTGGTGTGTCGCTGCCAGCACTGTCGACTGCCGGTGGCGAAATGAGTTATTTGCTGGTGGGGGCATTTGCCCGCATCCGTCGCCAGTTTGGCATTTCGGTTGGTAAATTTGAAGGGGTTCAAGAAGCCTCTGCCGATATTGCTGCCACGGCTTATATGCTGGAAGCCTATCGCGCATTGGTGACCCGCGCTCTGGACGATGGCGCACCTTCGGTGTTAACGGCGATGGCCAAATACCACGCCACCGAAAGTCTGCGCACGGTGGTGAATCACAGCATGGATATTCTCGGTGGTCGCGGTATACAAATGGGGCCGCGTAATTTTATGGCCCTAGTTTACCAAACCGTGCCGATTGCTATTACCGTAGAGGGCGCGAATATTTTAACCCGCTCCATGATTATTTTTGGTCAGGGGGCCATGCGTTGCCACCCGTATTTAGCTGATGAGTTGACGGCCTTAAACGATGAGAGCGAAGGGGCGCTGGAACGCTTTGACAGCTTGTTAACTGCCCATTTAGGCCACACTGGAACGGTGTTTAGCCGCGGTATTTTATTAGGGCTTAGCGGCGGCTTTCTGGCCAAACCGAAATGTGGGAATAGCGATCTATCGGCGCGCTGGTACCGGCGTATCAATCGTTATAGCGCGGTATTTGCCGCCACGGCAGATATTGCCCTGCTGACTCTGGGAGGCGATCTTAAACGCCGTGAATTATTGTCGGCGCGCTTAGGTGATGTTCACAGCCAGTTGGTGATTGCCTGTGCCATTCTTAAATTTCATGACGCTCAAACCCCTGATGAGGCCAATGAGTTACATGCTGAATATGCCTTAAAAAAATGTTTTGCTAATTTAAACAAGGCGCTGGCGGCGTTCTATCGAAATATGCCGCAGGCGTGGTTGGGTAGCCTCTTAAAAATGAGTTTCTTTCCCTGGGGTATGACGCAGTGGACGCCCTCTGATGATGATATCCGTGAACTGGGTGAATTAATTATGCAGCCGAATTCAGTGCGGGATTTACTGGCCAGCAAAGTCTATCTGAGCCCTGATCCTGAGGATGCCCAAGGGCGAGTTCATTACACTTATCAGTTGTTAGCCGCCGTAGAAAAAGATTATGAGCAGTTCTTAGCGTTGGATAAGCAGGGCAAATTAGATGGCGAGTCCATGGCTGAAAAATTAGTCAGCGCAGTGGCTGGCGGTCTATTAGAGCAAACTCAAGCCGACGCTATAGCCAGCTACGATGATTGTCGATACGACTGCCTGCTAACCGATGCCTTTGATGCTAAGTTGGCCAAGGGCGATGTCCGCCCTGTTAGGCCGGAGGCCTAGTATTGAAAAAAGTGTTTACCAGCCCAAACTTAATTCTGGTGTCCAATGCCGCGAATGTTTTGGATGGCGCCGGTTTGGAAAGTGAAATGCGCAATTTCTATGCTGGCGGTGCCAGCGGTGGTTTGGCGTTTACCGAGGTGTGGCCAGAACTTTGGGTGGCCGATAATATGGCTGAACGTGCCCATGCACTTTTGGCGGTGTTGGATGAACAAGAGGGTCGTGAATGGATTTGTCAGTATTGCAAAGAAAGTAATGGCGGCAACTTTGAAATTTGTTGGCATTGCGGTGGCGAGGCGGGAGAGAAAGCGGTTTAAGTTTGGTCTGCCCCCACATATTAAAAAGCCCAGCAACGATTTTGAATATCAATGCTGGGCTGCCTTGGGATTTTTTTGAAAAAACCCGACGGGATTAGAGCTGGCTAATATCTCTTACGGCGCCAGTATCTGCGCTGGTCACCATTTTGGCGTAGGCTTTTAAGGCAGAGGAGACTTTGCGCGGCCGTTCTTTAACGGGCTTCCAGCCATCCTTACCTTTAGCGTCCATGGCCTTGCGGCGCTTATTCAGTACGCCATCATCGACCAATACATTAATGCTGCGACGGGGTATGTCGATGCGGACAATATCGCCCTGCTCAACCAAGCCAATGGCGCCGCCAGCGGCAGCTTCCGGTGACGCGTGACCAATCGACAGACCGGATGTGCCACCCGAGAAGCGACCATCGGTTAACAGGGCGCAGACTTTGTCTAGGCCCTTGGATTTAATGTAACTGGTCGGGTAGAGCATTTCCTGCATACCGGGGCCGCCTTTGGGGCCTTCGTAGCGAACAATGACGACATTACCCGCAACGACGCGGTCGTTAAGAATATCGTCAACGGCGCCTTCCTGGCTTTCGCAGATATGGGCAGGGCCTTCAAAGACGTGGATGCTTTCGTCAACGCCAGAGGTTTTAACCACGCAGCCTTTCTCAGCAATATTGCCGTAGAGTACGGCAAGTCCACCTTCCAATGAGAAGGCGTTTTCCAAGTTGCGAATACAGCCGTTTTCACGGTCAGCATCTAGCGAAGGCCAGCGTGTGTCTTGGCTAAAGGCGGTTTGAGTGGGGATACCCGCCGGGCCAGCTTTAAAGAAGTTTTTCACCGCGTCGTTATCGGTGCTCATAATATCCCACTGCGCCAGCGCGGCAGCCATAGTGCTGGCATGGACGGTGGGTAGTGAAGTGTCGAGCAAGCCTGCGCGATCTAGTTCGCCGAGTATGGCCATGACGCCGCCAGCGCGATGGACATCTTCCATGTGGTAGAGCGGAGTATTGGGCGCGACTTTACAAAGCTGTGGCACTTCTCGAGATAGCTTGTCTATATCCTTCAGGGTGAAGTCCAGCTCGGCTTCGTGGGCTGCGGCCAGTAGATGCAGAATGGTATTGGTGGAGCCGCCCATGGCGATATCCAGTGCCATGGCATTTCTAAAGGCGCCATAAGAGGCGATGTTGCGCGGCAAAACGCTGTAATCGTCTTCTTCGTAATGCTTGCGAGAAATTTCAACAATACGACGACCGGCTTCCAAAAACAGTTTTTTGCGGTCGGCATGGGTTGCCAGCATTGAACCGTTGCCAGGCAGTGACAGACCCAGCGCCTCGGTTAGACAGTTCATTGAATTGGCGGTAAACATACCGGAACAGGAGCCACAGGTGGGGCAAGCGGAACGCTCGTATTCAGCGACTTTTTCGTCGGAGGCAGTATCGTCAACGGCAATGACCATGGCGTCGACTAAATCGAGTTTATGCTCAGACAGTTTGGTTTTACCGGCTTCCATCGGACCGCCAGAGACAAACACCACTGGAATATTCAGACGCAGCGCAGCATTCAGCATGCCGGGGGTGATTTTGTCGCAGTTAGAGATGCAGACCATGGCATCGGCGCAGTGAGCGTTGACCATATACTCAACAGAGTCGGAGATAATGTCGCGACTGGGCAGGCTGTAGAGCATGCCGTCGTGGCCCATGGCAATGCCATCATCCACGGCGATAGTATTGAATTCCTTAGCAACACCGCCTGCAGCCTCAATCTCGCGGGCAACCAATTGGCCCATGTCTTTTAGGTGGACATGACCGGGAACAAATTGGGTAAAGGAGTTCACCACCGCAATAATGGGCTTGTCAAAGTCGCCGTCTTTCATACCCGTGGCGCGCCACAGTGCGCGGGCGCCCGCCATATTGCGGCCGGCAGTAGTAGTTTTGGAACGGTAAACTGGCATAATTTTCCTTACTCGCGGTCGCGGAGCTAGTGTCAATAATTCAGGGCCGGAGTTTAACACAGAGCGCAGGACCATCGCATAGTGCGGCGACAGTGCGGATGTCAATAATCTGCGGTATGGGTATGATGCAAGTTTGGATACCTTCGGGGTGGGTTTAATGGAAGACGCATTGGTCGTAGTTGATCAGGTGGCACCGGTATGGCTGGGACAATGGGGCTCTTTTGTCGTTGTCATGGTGTTGCTGTTTGGCAGCTGGTTATTTACCCGTAAATTGTTTGCGGTGCAGAAAAGCCATGGCGCCGATATTCGCTATCGGGAGCAGGGCACTAAACTGGCATTCAGGCTCAGCGGTTTGTTACTGGCCATTACCACCATTCCCATGGACAGTGAATTGCGCGGTCAGCTATTGAGTCTGGTTGGTCTGCTGATGAGTGCTGCGATAGCGCTATCATCGACCTCGGTGATGGGCAATTTGATGGCGGGCTTTATGCTGCGAACCGTCAATAGCTTTCGGGCTGGGGATTATATTGAATTCCGCAATGAGCTGGGCCGAGTGTCGCAGCTGGGTTTATTGCATGTGGAATTTCAAAATGAAACCAGTGAATTGGTGACGGTGCCTAATTTGTTACTGGTGCAGGAACCTTACAATGTAGTGCGCTCCTCCGGCACTGTGGTGTCGGCGGAGGTGTCGCTGGGCTACGATGTTGATCGCCACGATATTGAAGCGGCTCTCTTAAAGGCTATTCTCGCTGCTGAGTTGGAGGATGGTTTTGTGCAAATTCGTAATCTGGGTGATTTCTCGGTGAATTATCGCGCCAGCGGTTGGTTGAAAGAAGCGGGCTTATTAATCAGCGCCCGTTCACGCTTGCGTGGCAAAATGTTGGATGCCCTGCATAACGCGGGTATAGAAATTGTGTCGCCGACCTTTATGAATCAGCGGCCGCTGCCAGACGGTTTCAAGTTCATTCCCAAGCCTAGGGCACGAGTTATTCCTGAACAGGATAAAAGTGGTCACGCCGAGGGGATTTTATTTAATAAAGCCGAAATAGCCAGTGCCGTGGAGCAATTACAAACTAAAATTGAAAAGCTTAAGTTGCAATTAAATACTGAGGTTGCGGAAGGTGAGGAAGCGCCAGACCGCGACGC
>JBLHPB010000002.1:0-65182 GCA_047624025.1 Zhongshania sp. | reverse complement strand
CTGCGCGAAGTAAAGGAAATCTGCCAGCACTTTCTCGGTATTGATCCTAGCGTAGACATGATTCCTGTCCGACCCGCACAGCATTACACCATGGGCGGTGTACGCACTAACCCACTGGGGCACAGCACCGGGCTACGCGGTCTTTTTTCTGCCGGTGAGTCCGCCTGCTGGGACATACATGGATTTAATCGCTTGGGCGGAAATTCGTTGGCAGAAACTATTGTAGCCGGCATGATCGTCGGGGAATCCATCGCCGATTTCTGCGACGACCCTGCTGAAGATGTGGACTTTCCCACTTCGCTCGTCAACGAGTTTCTGAAACGGGAGCAGTTGCGTCTGGATACATTTTTCAATGGTCACGGCCACGAAGATGCCAACAAGCTACGCGTAGCAATGCAGGACATCATGACACGCCATGTGGGCATCTTCCGCAGTGGCGACTCGCTGCAACAGGCCGTAGATGAACTAGCCGTATTAATTCGACGCAGCCACAACATAGCGGTGCATTACGCGGCCAGAGGCGCCAATCCAGAACTGGTGGCGGCCTACCGCGTACGACGCATGCTCAAACTTGCTCAGACTATCGCCTACGGTGCGTTACTGCGCACTGAAAGCCGCGGCGCGCATTTCCGCGCAGACTTCCCGCGCCGCGATGATGCCAGTTGGCTCAAACGAACCCTTGCGCGCTGGCCAGATGACAATGCCACGCTGCCTGATATCAGCTACGAAACACTCAACATCATGAAGATGGAACTGCCACCTGGCTGGCGAGGTTACGGTGATAAAAATCACATCGTGCATCCGGATACCGCCCGGCGTGAAATTGAAATTGGGCAAGGGCAGCACGTGGAAGCCGCCTATCTTAATTTACTACCCCCACAATTTCGTGGTGACAACGAAAGACTGACAGAGGAATAAACGTGGACACTGGGACTCCCCGAGATCTCACTTTCACCATTTTGCGCTACAACCCGCAGGATCCGGAGACTGCGCCACGCCTGCAGGACTTCAGCCTGCAGGAAGCAGACAGTATGACCCTGTTTATTGCGCTGGCTGAACTACAGGAAACCCAAGACCCTTCGCTGCAATTTGATTTTGTTTGCCGCGCCGGTATCTGTGGCAGCTGTGGCATGCTTATTAACGGTCGGCCCGGGCTGGCCTGCCACACCCTGACGCGGGACCTTCCGGACAGAATCTCACTGGCACCTCTGCCCGGTTTCGAGCTGATCGCCGACCTGTCCGTCGACACGGGAAAATGGATGCGTGGCATGAGCGAACACCTGCAGGCCTGGCTGCATGCCGAATACGACAATCCTGATCTGGATCATCTGGAAGAGCGCATGGAGCCGGAACTGGCTGAACAAATTTATGAGCTGGACCGCTGCATTGAATGTGGTTGCTGCATTGGTGCCTGTGGTCGTGCTCAAATGAACGATCAGTTCATCGGCGCTGTGGGTTTGAATAAAATCGCGCGCTTTCGCCTCGACCCCAGAGATATCCGCGATGATGCGGATTACTTCGAACTGATTGGTGATGAGAATGGCGTCTTCGGCTGTATGAGTCTGCTCGGATGCAATGACCTGTGCCCCAAGGACCTTCCGCTGATGACTCAGATTGCCTACCTGCGCCGCAAGATGCTCGCACAAGCCATGCGCTAAGCCGCGACCACAAGAGCCCCCGCCCGGAATGGCCACTAATGCCTGGCCGCTGTATATGGTCGCAGCCGCGCTCTGGTATACACGGCGCTTTGGCGGCTTGATAGCTCTGGGATTAGTGCTGGATATGTTGGCTAATAGATTTCTGTGAAAAGATTGATCCGAATCAAGTCGGCAGCTCATAAAAAATACTACGCTTGAGTTTAAAAGCGAAAAGGAGCTACCAATGAACATACCCCGTAATGCACCCGGCACCGAGCCGGCTCAATCTCGATTCGACACCTTGCTGGCCGACATAAAGCAAGAGCGCGATGAGCTGCGCGTACAAATCAAGCTGGGAGAAAGTGAGCTCAAGGATGAATGGGAACATTTGGAGGCAAAGTGGCACGACCTCAATGAAAAAGTCCGTGTGAGCAGCAGGACGAAATTACATGCCGCCGCAGACGCAGCGAAAGAAGCCGGCGCGAATATTGACAGCGCCTGGGAAATGCTGCTCGACGAAATCAAGACGGGCTATACGCACATCCGTAAAAAGTTATGAATGGTTCATGTTTTATGATCGTATAAAACCAGCCCCACTTTAGTTTTTACTGGTGCGGCTGTCCGCCTGCGATGCGCACAGAAGGATCGACACGCGGCAGCATTTAACTCTGGGCGCGAGTAATGCCGAATGATGGAGAGCTGGAATGCACATTGAATCAGAAAGACCGACCTTTGAAGGTATATTAACCACGTCGCCGGTTGTCATCAGACCCGACTAGGTAATACCGTGTTAGCTGATTCGCTCTGGCGAAGGGAATTTGTAATGCGCTACTACAAAATCAGCTACGGTATACCCGGATTGCTACGCATGTTGGCAATAGTCTTGCTATTACAGGTGCTGTCGCAGGCGGCTCACGCCGAGGAGGAAGGCTATAGGGTGGGCGACCCGCAACTCTGTCTGGGCTGCCACGACGCGCAGGGTATCAAGCCGGTCGCCGGACTATAGCCTGAACGCAATTTCACTTACCTTCAGGCGTAGCTTGCCGTAACAACGACAACCACGTGTCCCTTGCTTATTATCAAAGTCGCGATCAAGGCACAAGCTTATATAGGATCGCGTCGTCACTCCTGGAGTTCATCATGGCTACTCTAATACAGCGCCTTCTCGACGATCACCGTAACCTTATTCACCTACTGCAATTTCTACGCAAGGAGATTGCCCAATACGATGATCCAACCATCGATACGGATTTACACAGTGTTCTGAGTGCCCTTGATTACATCAGTACCTACACCGAGACCTTTCATCACCCACTGGAAAATGCGGCCTTCAATCGCATGGAACTACTGGGCATAGGTGAGCGCACAGTAATCACCCGTATACGGGAACAGCACGAGGAGCTTGAGCGGGACACTATCGAGTTAAAACGGTTACTTGGGATGGTCTTCGACGATCACATCGTCCCCGTGGTGCATATCAAACGTGCGCTTAACAACTATCTGGATAGCCAGTTTCAGCATATCGAGATTGAAGAGCGCGACATCTTCCCTGCGATGAAGCAGGCATTGAGCAACGAGGACTGGGAACAAATCGTCAAGGAGGTCAATGATCGCGTCGACCCTCTCTTTCGTAAATCACCGATCGAACCGTACGCCGCACTAAGCCGTCGACTAGGGTTAAGCTGAATAAAATCAAACCTGCAAATCGCAGAACGTTTGCATTTGATGGGTCACGTTCTTTACGCCGCTAACATCGAAACAATAATTATCGAAATTGCAAGCCGTACCAGCGCGCCGACTGGACTTCCCTGGGTTCGCTAGACAGTTGCTGAGAGCTCATGTCGTATACCTTTTTGTAACACTAGCGCAACAAGGAGGCTGTATATTTGGCGCTATTACCTAGGAGCGATCTATCTTTCTATTGTGTGGGAAGCGATTTGTGGAATGACGGCTGGCAGTCACAATTTCATCACACTAATGAGCCCGAGTACACTCAAGGCTACTCAATTACCTTCAGCTGACAATCTGTATTTATTGAGCTAAATAGAGCAGGCTTGAGCTCGTTAGTGTACAAAACTGACTCATAATCATTGGGTCGCTAGTTCGAGCCCAGCAGGCGGAGCCAAACAAATGAAAGACTTGCAGCAATGCAGGTCTTTTTTTTCGTCTGGACTTTTCGGGTGTAATGGCGGATGTGGTTATTTGCATCCCAAGTTGATTCGCTCCCCTCAGTATTTTCCCTTGATCCTAGCGACCAGAAAATCTACCGCAACTTTGACCTTGGGTATCATGTAGCGCTGCTTTTGGTATAAAAGATAAACCCCCAGATCGCTACTTTGGGTGATCTTGAGCTCCGGCTCAATCTCTAATGCCTGTAACTCGCCTCGCCGAATATAGTCGGCCAGCCTCCAGCGTGGCGCCATAATAATACCTTCACCATTGACTGCTTTTTTGGCTAGCCATTTTCCATTATTGGAGATTGCCATTTCAGGAATAGATGCGGTATGCCATTGATCATCCTGCTGGAAAAACCAGCATTGAGGTCCGTTCGGTGTACGGTAGTAAAGACCCTTATGTTTGCGTAATTCATGTGGGTGCTTGGGTGTGCCATTTTTGGCGAGATAACTTGGTGCCGCTGCGGGAATAAACTCGTTATCCATCAGGCGGACAGCCAACACCCGTTCGTCAGGTGCATAGCCACCTCGAATGGCAATGTCGACATCGTCACGCCCGAGTGTAGACAGCTCGTCGCTGAGACTGATGTCGAGAACAATTTCTGGGTAGAGCTTGCTAAACTCATCGAGCAAGGGCAACAATATGGGTTCACCAAAACCCACCATCGAGCTGATTCTAAGTTGCCCCATGGGTTTGCTGTGGTAGCTGCGCACCGACTCGTTACTTTGCTCCAATTGGCGCAGTATATTCTGCACCTGTGAAAAGTAGCTGCGCCCTATTTCGCTTAGCTGCACGCTTCGCGTGGTGCGCTCCAACAAGCTTGCACCGAGACTTTTTTCCAAATCTGCAACACGACGCGATAAAGATGATGGCGGAACCGAAAATTGCTTTGCGGCTTGAGTAAAACTGCCGCACTCCGCTACTGCAGCGAAATATTTTAGCGCTCTTAGTTGGTCCATTATTTAACCTCTTCGATCACACTAATGTCTTAAAAACAATAAAGATTAGCATATATCCATATATATCCATGCATTTAATAGAGTAATAATACAAGCATCAAGAATCACTTACTGTTTGATCGCTAGCACGGAGAATTAACATGAGCACCTATACATCAATCAATCTCGTCGCCCGCCCTGAACCCGGCCCACTAACTCCGGAAATTTTTGAAGTTGTCCAACAAAAAGTGCCGCAGGCAGGCCCCGGCCAAATTTTGCTCAAGCAAACACATATGTCACTTGACCCAGCAATGCGCGGTTGGATGAGCTCGGATCCTCACAGCTATATACCACCGGTTGGCCTTGGAGAGGTAATGCGTTCGTCAGGCTTGGGCGAAGTTGTTGAAAGTAACAGTCCTAATTTCAAAGTCGGCGATCGCCTGATGGGCATGATGGGTTGGACCGAATATTATCTAGGCTCCGGCGAAGGCCTGAGACAGGTCCAGAAAGGTATGGATGCGGAAATGGCTCTATGTGTGTTTGCGTTACCGGGTTTAACTGCCACACAGGGCCTGTACGGCTTTAGTGAGCCCAAAGCGGGTGAGACTATTGTTATCAGCGGCGCAGCCGGTTCAGTTGGGTCGCTAGTGGGACAGCTGGCTAAAGCGGATGGTTTGAACGTTATCGGTGTTGCTGGCAGTGACGAAAAATGTAGCTGGCTGACCGATGAATTGGGTTTCGATGGCGCGATTAACTACAAGACCAATGATATCGATGCACGATTGACTGAACTGGCGCCCAACGGTATTGATATGTATTTCGAAAACACCGGTGGCCCGATTCAGCAACATGTGATTGACCATATGAATGCACATGGCCGCATTGTGGTGTGCGGTATGATCGCAGATTACAATGCGGCGGTTCCGAGCGCCGGCCCTAACTGGATTCCAATTATCAAGAAGCGCTTAAGCATTCAAGGTTTCGCCATGCCCGATCACTTTGCTGACGTGCCTGCGCTGGTAGAAAAGTTGGCTCCCTATGTGATGGCCGGAAAAATCAAGCATCGCGCGCATATTATCAAAGGTTTGGAATCAGCGATTGACGGTTTGAATCTACTATTCACCGGCGGTAACAAAGGAAAGTTGATCGTTAAGCTTTAGCCTCAGAAGACCTTCACTCACCGTCCAGATCGACAATCTTTTGGGGACGGTGAGCAATTTGATTAAAACGCCTCCGCCGAGGATTCCGAATGGCCGCACCCTCAAATGCGGCCTTTTTTATTGTCCCGCATAACTGATCACTCCACACCCACACCCAGCCCGACGTTTATGCCACAGACGATGCCACCGCATCTCTACCAATGATAATTCGCCTGCAAGGCAATACTCCGCGGCGACTCGAGAAAGGCATAATGGCCCTTTGAACCGAAGATGGTGTAGGAAGTAGGTGTATCGTTGGCGTAGGTAATAATGGTTTCGTTCGTCAGATTTTTCCCGACCAAGGCGACATCCCAACGCTCGTCCAATGCAGCAATACTGACTCGGGCATTCCACTTAACATATCCCTCCTGATCAACATCAGGGTCGAGATTCTGTGCGGGATTGTAGTCATCGGTAAAAATGGCATCCAAGCTAATACCGACACCGAGGGTATCTGTTAAAGGCGCTCGCCACACCAGCAGTACGTTCCCGGCCCAATCAGCGACATATTGATTTGTCTTGCCGGAGTAATCGCAGTTAAGACCATCGGCAGAAGTCGGCTGCTGACCCGCAAGGCATTGGCCATTTTCATAATCTTTGAACTCAAAATCTAGGAACGCCAAAGCGCCGGCTAGCATCAGTGAATCGGTGATTTGCCAGCGACCATCTAGCTCGACGCCTTGAGTTACCGCAGTGGCGGCGTTGCCAACATTAAAGCCTAAGGTGCCATCAAAAATACTCACCTGTAGGTTGTCGAAACGAGTATTGAATAGTGCCGCATTGAACTCTGCTGCGCCGTCGAAAAGCGACATTTTCGCACCAAGCTCAATACTTTCAGACTCTTCCTCCTCGTATTCGAAGGTACCAATCAACACTGGGCGAGGCCTAACATCACCGGGCGCATTGGGATTTTGTGGCACTGGGTCGGCGCTCGGCGAGGCATTAGAGCGCGCATCGAATCCGCCCGACTTATACCCTCGGCTCCAAGTGAGGTAAGTCATAATGTTCGCAGTGAAGTCGAACTGCAGATTAATCGACGGTGAAAACTGTGATTCCTGACGATCACCCTTAAGGTCATGGCGTTCAGCTGCAAAGCTCAGTGCCGACACGGTGTCAGTCTCACCAAAGGGGCGCTCACTGTAATCTAGGTTACCAAAGCGAAATTTGCGGCTACCGCTTTTATCCTCGTAGGAATAACGTCCACCCAGCGTCAGCCGCAGATCCTCACGCATATTCCAAGTGGCCTGTATAAACCCCGAGCCCAACATCGAGTCGCTACTATAGTCACGAGGCGAGGTGAGATTGGCAATCGCATTACCGGCATCGCCTATACCTGCAATCTCCTCTGGCGATGTTCCCAGTGGATTGGGATCGCGATCACCCCGCGCACCACCCTCGGTGCCATCAGCCGCATTCAATAGCTGCACAATCAGATCCGAGTCGACGATGATACTGTCGAAAAAATCTAACTCGTTTTTCTGAAAATAGAGCCCAGCGATATACTCCCACGCCTGGCCAACTGGCGAAATCCAGCGAAACTCCTGACTAATTTGCTGGTATTCTTCCTTCAGCACCAACTTAAAGCCCTCAGCCGCAGTGAAGTCACAATCACAGAGGTCATCGTACTCGTAGGCCACAAAGGCAGTGGTAGAAGTAAATAAATGCTCATCGCGAAGCCAATCTGCACTTAATGTGAAGTTCAGCGTGTCATTGAAGCTGTAATCACCATTTGAGGAACGCTTGAAATCTTGATAATTATTGAGCACCGAATCATGACTATTGACATCTAATACCCCAGGCACCTGAGTGTCATTGGTGATTTCAGCGTAGGTGCGTCCGGTAAAAAGAGGATTACTATCAGTTGAAGCACCATCATTGATGATCTCAACCTGACGGCCCAAGACATCAAAGGCGCCGAACTCGACCTTTAAACTAACAGTAAGATCATCTTCTGCATCCCATAACAGCTTCATGCGCAGAGTTTCTTCGTCGTAACTAGGCTCGTCTCGGCCCAGCGTTAAGTTCTCTATATAGCCACCAAATTCACGCTTGCGTGCAGCAAAACGCCAGCCAACGGTGTCGGAAAGTGGTCCCGACAAGGCAATATCGAATACCTGCTCATCGAATTCTGGCTCATATACCACTGAAACCATGCCTTCAAACTCATCGCTGGGCCTAGCGGTAATAATACTGATGGCACCTGCGATACTGTTCTTACCGTAGAGAATATTCTGCGGCCCGCGCAGTACTTCGACACGGGCGAGATCGAGAAACGGCGCGCGAGCTAGCTGAGCACGACCATAGTAAACGCCATCAACGTACATACCCACTGACTGCTCAAAACCCTGATTAATACCTGAGCCAATACCGCGAATATAAATGGCGGTACCAATACCATTCTCCGACATAGTGAGATTAGGCACGTAGGCCTGAAGATCCTGAATTTTATTCAGTCCCGCGTCCATCATCTTCTGGCCAGACATTGCACTGACTGAGACTGGCACATCCTGAAGGCTCTGTTCTCGCAATTGAGCGGTAACGATGACTTCCTCTAAAACAGCACTGTGTAAGGCTAAAGGTAGTGAAAACAACACCAAACAACAAGCCACAGTGAATGATGCGGGGGTACGGCTGTTAAACATAACAACTCCAGATGATCATTTATTTTTATTTTTTGAATAAGCAGAATCAGTATAACTGCACATTCGACGTAAGCAATACTCTAGCGACACCTCAACGCTGTCATTTCAACCATGGAGATCAACTGGCCACAGCTCAGCACCCAATTTGTAAGAAGCTGCACTGGCTCACTCGCAAACACTCATTACACAGGTCAATAAGCTGATATCCTTAGCGCACTTGCCGATACTGGGCATCCGGCCGCGCTGCATCACCGCCACAACCACATCCACGACCACCTAGTAACGCTTAATCGCTTAGCGATAAAGCTCCACATAAAACCGCATCTCAGTTTCCTTATTAAACTCAGGTGCCTGCTTGTAACTCGCACTCGAAAAGGACAATTGTTTCATGCAAGATTCTCCTTATGGCGTTTTCACTAGTTGCTCTTTAAATTTAGCTTAAACCTGTTATTTCAAACACTCACGCCACTAACACCAAACCACTGCTATGATAGCCATCATATCGCTGTCACTTGTGAGCAAAATTAGCTAAAAGTACACATTGCGATTACCAATAAAAGGAGAATGACTCTGGATACTGTTCTGGCATGGATTGGAGACAACCCAAGCTACGCACAATACTTAATACTTGGTCTCGCCTGTTTCGAGGCAGTCGTTGGAATCGGTTTATTTATTCCAGGTGCGATTTTACTAACAGTAGCTGTATTTTTGTACGCACAACAGCTAATTAGCATTGAAGCCATATTCATGGCTGCCTTTATTGGCGCCTTCATCGGTGACCAATCCGGCTATTGGATTGGACGTTGGATTGGCCCAGCATTCCATACCACAACATTTGCAGCACGCCATCGCCAGCGTATTGATCGGACCGAAGCCTTGATTCGCCGCTATGGCTGGGGGGCAATTTTATTTGGACGAATAATGACCGCAATACGGAGCATCGTTCCACTCATCACCGGTATTAGTGGTTATAGCTTTCGGAAATACCTTATTTTCGATTGTTTGGCTATTGGTGTCTGGTCGTTATTACTATGCGCAGCGGTTGTCGGCACAAATGGTTTGTTGGCCGACTAAGTACAGCCAGCAGGCGCAGCGGAGCAAAGCAAAGAAGACCTGATGCACACGATAGCACTTCACGCTCAGCGAAATTATGAACGTTAGATATAAAACTTATTGACTGGCACCATCACCCAAGCTGTTAGCTTGCTTGGTATAACATCAACATTTATTCGCCATGCTAAAGGCCCAATAGGTTATGCTCTGGATCAATTCTGGTGAATCCCAAAATGAGAACTGAATATTGAAGTATCCTCTCAACTCTCGCCGCTCAACATCCCTGGCAATCCTCTTGGTTTTGTTCAGCTGCACTATTGCCAATAATTCAGTATTAGCAAGCCCCGACTTCAGCAATGCTCACAAAAAAATCGAACGTTCACTTGAACGCGCCCAAAATGGCAGCGTCGACGCTATATGGGTACAACATAATGTTTTACTCATTGCGGTGAACAAGAATCGTGGCAAGCACAAAGCCTATGCAAAGTCGGTGTGTCAATTTTTAGCTCAGTATGGTTTTGCAGCACAACAAACCAAGGTAATTATTACTGACAAAGAGATACTGCGCAGCCCCAACCAGTGGTCACAGCTCGCCGAAAGAGATTGCCAATAGAGCAACTAGTCTTATTAAAAAGGCCAGACCATCGGCACAATTAAAATCGTTGTCACACCGACAATAATCGTTAGCGGAACACCCATTTTAAAGAAATCACTAAAACGGTAATCACCGGGACCGTAGACCATTAAATTAGTTTGATAGCCGATGGGCGTAGCAAAGCTCGCTGATGCTGCCATCATCAAGGTCACTGCAAATGGCATCATATTCACATCTAATTGCTGACTGGCAGCCAAGGCAATGGGGAAGACTATCACGGCTGCAGCTAAATTCGAGATGACAGCAGAAAACAAGGTGGTCACCACAAAAATGGCCACTAGGGTCGCCATCGCAGAACCCGATGCCAAACCAACAATCTCCCCGGCAATAATTTTCGCGGCGCCGGTGGATTCCAAGGAACCACCTAGGGCGATAGAGGCTGCAATCACCAGTAATATTTGCCAATCGACGCTGCGCTGGGCATCGGCAGCCCGTATACATCTAGTGACAATCAACAAACCTGCGGCCAAGAACCCTGCTTTAAGCATAGACAGCCAGCCCATAGCCACCACCGTCACCATCGCAAGCATAATAATGCCCGCCCGCAGGCGGTGCTCATGACGCACTGGGCGAGAATTTTCTATCGCACTCACCAGCAAAAAATCACGCGAATAACGCTGATTCGGCACAAAATCCTCGTAAGCTTCCAGTAACAAGGTGTCACCGGGCTCCAGCTCCAAATCGCCAATACGCCCTTTCAGATGTTCGCCGTTACGTGATATCGCAATAATGGCAGCGCCGTAGTTATTACGAAATTTCATATCACGCACAACGCTGCCCAAATGCGGAAAATTGGGCGAAATAACCACCTCAACCAGACAGCGCGACAAATCATTATTACCCAGTTTGAAAGCCTGATCTTCAGCCAGCCGCAGGCCGTGGAAATTTTTCAAATCCACCACTGAGCGCACGTCTCCAGCAAAAATCAAACGGTCGTTGGCCATTAGAATTTCTTTGGGGGACACCACTGTCATTAAACGTGCATCGCGGACAATTTCTATTAGGAACATCGATGGCAATTGCCGAAGTCCGGCCTGCTCAATCGACTGCCCCACCATTGGACTAGCGGGCTCCACCAGCATCTCAACAATATATTGTCGAGCATCGGCAAAACGCTCTGCTTTGCCGGTTTTAAAGGGCAACAAGCGACGACTGGTCAGCATGGTAAACGTAATCACCAGCAATACGCAGGGTACACCGACCCAAGCCAAATCAAACATGGCCAGAGAGGCATCCGGTACGGCGTGAATCAACATGCCGTTAACAACCAGATTGGTGCTGGTGCCAATCAAAGTACAAGTACCCCCAACAATGGCCGCATAGCTCAGCGGGATCATTAGCTGGGAAACCGGTAAATTATTGCGTTTGGCCCAATCTCTCACGGCGGGAATCATCATCGCCACAACAGGTGTGTTATTGAGAATAGTACTGAATACTGCCACTGGTCCCATCAGTCGAAACTGGGCCATCGGCGCTGACTTAGGGCGACCGAGTATACTATTAGAAATCCAACTCACCACACCGGTTTCAGACAGCGCCTGAGCGACAATAAACAGCACACCAACTGTCACCATGCCTTCGTTGGACATACCCGCCAACGCTTCCTTGGGCGTGATCACGTTTAACAGTAGTAAAATCACTACACCACCACAGAGAATCATATCCGGTGGTCGGCGACTAAAAATAAGGGCGAGTAGACACCCACCAATAACACTGAGAGCTATCCATGCATCAAGGGTAAACATAATTAGTTTGCCAGACTCCGGTAAAACTCTTGGAAACTTCGGGTAAACGTATCGAGGCTGCTGCGTGTTAAGTCATTAATCCCCGCAGCAGCAGCTCGGCCACCGCCAGTGGGGAATTGGCGGCAAAATTCATCCGCACCACGCTTATTATTTAAGGGCGCGCGAATACTCACTAGATAATTCCCGTTGCTCTTTTCAGTCAACACGGCATGGGCTCTATCCGGATTATCATTGGCCAAGTCGTTGCTGTAGACACCACTGACCCGACGCGCCCAACGTTCATTCGGCAACATAAATACCGCTGCTGAATCATCACTGCTTAGCGCTGGCAACTGCGCTGCAGCATGCATATCGTTGTGATAGCCGGTCTCTAATTTTACAAAGGTGTCTGCGGCATTAATGATAAAGTCTCGAGGGCTGGCAAATTGCACTAAATGCCGGTAAAGCTCAGCGGGATCAAAATGTAAATCCTCTAAACTCGCGCCATAGCCATTGTAATTTAGGTAGATACCGAGATTTTCCAGTTGCTGTAATTCGGATTCAGATAAGCCCAAAGGTTTAGCAACAGCCCGAGCACTGTCGCTTAAATTATCGCCAAAAGCACCCACCACTGCCCATTCCGCAAACTGGCCTTTTAAAATCCCATTGACGAGCAAGCTGGTGCAGACGTCCGCAGCGAGATTGATATGGGTTTTTAAGGCCACATGCTCGGGGATTTCACCGGCAAAATGATGATCCACATACACGACCTCAGCACCTGCTTGCAATACTGCAGCCAAGCCCTCGCGATTTTTATCTAGCGATACATCCAGGACAGTAATTTGATCGCCGGATTGGGCGCTCACCCTGTCCAGCAGAGAAATATCGCGCTTGACCCCAGTAACCAAGGTACTCTCTTCAGGCTGAGCGTTGCGCAGCTGCACCAGTGCACACAAGCCATCGGCATCGCCATTAAAAACATCAATAAATGCCATCTTGCTCCCTTAATATAAATTTTTGCCAAGCACCAGAAAATCAGAATTGTTTGTTAAAATTCGGCGTGAATTAAAACCCCAGCGAGCGATTAATACTGAGTAGCGTGGCGAGAGGATCACTGCTGCGGGTAATAGGTCGGCCTACCACCAAAAAATTACTGCCCATGGCCATAGCCTCTGCGGGTGTGGCCACCCGCTGCTGATCACCCAAATCGCTACCGCTTGGTCGAATCCCTGGCGTCACCAATAAAAAACCATCAGGACAATGTGTGCGTAAAACAGGTGTTTCCTGAGCTGAACAGACAACGCCGTCCAGACCGCAATCCGCACTCAAAGCGGCCAGACGCTTTACCTGGGTCGGCGCATCGTCGGCCACACCCACTGTGGCTAATTCACTGCTGTGCATGGACGTGAGCACAGTCACTCCAATCAATAAAGGTGCGTCCTTGCCGTAGGGTAACAAAGCCTGTTTGGCGGCGCTCATCATTTTAGCACCGCCGGAGGCATGCACATTGATCATCCATACCCCTAATTCCGCGGCAGCGGCAACGGCGGCCGCAGTGGTATTGGGAATATCGTGAAATTTTAAATCGAGAAAAACCTCAAAGCCTTGGCCTTGCACCATTTTTACAATTTCAGGACCATACAATGTAAACAGTTCTTTGCCTATTTTCAGACGGCACTGGCTAGGATCAAGCTGATCCAGCATAACTTCTAAATCAGCGCGTTTGGCAAAATCCAAAGCAACAATAAGCGGAGAAATTGGGGATTTTGGAGTCATAGTCTGGATCAATCACCTTGGATGCCACGAATGGGCGTTATGGTACCCCACTGTTCGCAACTGGGACACAGCCAGTGTAACTTTCGACCCGAAAAACCGCACTGACGACAACGATATTGAGGGCGCTCTGCCCGCAATTCCCTTATAAATTTTAGGGTCAAATCCAAGCCCTTGTCGCCATCACTTTGGCCGCGCTCCAACACCGCGAAAACCAATTTCAAAGTCGGCCCGTTTGCGCCAAAATCCAGCAAATACTGCAACCCAGCTTCGGCATCACCAGAGCGCGTTAATACGTCGGCGATTTCGATGGCAACAGCACTACTCTCGACGCTATTAGCTATGCGCTTAAGCGCATCTAAATACGCATCAGCACCACCAAATTCAACAAAAGCTTCGCGAATTTTCGGCAGCACTTCCGACACAAATACGGGCTGACGATCAATTAGCGAATGCAGTAATTCTAGAGCCAGCTGAGGTCGCTGCTGACTCATTGCCAAATTAGCCGACAGTAAATAAGCGCGAACATTGTCCTTATCATGATGTAAAGCACTTTGCAGGGACTTGCTTGCCCCTTTTATATTGTGATCATCAAGCTCAAGCAGCGCCTGTTCGCAGTAATAGTGGCTAAGCGCCCGCTCCACCCACTTTTCAGACGGGCTTAGCGGCGCAGTTTTTTTCAACCAACTCTTCCGAGTTAAGCGCTTTTGGGCGACCGCTATTGCCTGCCCCCACTCCCGCTCACTCTGGTAAATATGCTGCAAATGCTCAAGTGCTTCGGCGCGATAGGGTTGGGACTCATCGGCCACATCGCGCAACAAGCGTTCAGCACGATCAAACACGCCCGCAGAAATATAATCACGGGCCAATTCAAGATGGACTTGATAGAGTTTTTCCCGAGATAAGCTCGGCCGAGACAACAGATTTTGATGGATGCGAATAGCCCCATCCACTTCGCCCTTACTGCGCAGCAGATTACCCAAGGCAAGATGGGTAGGAAGAGTGTCGACATTGACTGGCAGCTCATTCACTACGGTAAGCACCGCTGCATCGGCCTGCTCGCTGAGCAGATAATTCAGCCCCTTGTAATACGGCGCGCTACTATCCGCTGACTTAGACACAGTACGGGGCCAATACCAATAGCCCATCAGCCAGCCAACAAACACCGCTGCGACTAATAATATAAAATACCCAAACTCACTGGCCATTCAAATAAGCCATCCACGCTGCACTTTCAGGGTGCTACCTTGCCCTGACTCGAAGACAACTGGCGACGCAGCCCCAAGCGCGACGCTTGCAGTCGCAGAATCACCAAAGTAGATGTCAGCAAACCAGTGATGCCACCCGAAAAGAACGCCAAGATTATCCAGGTAGACAAGCGTTGTTCAGGCAGGTCCACCACCAAAATATTGAGGGGCACCAGCGCGTCGTTTTCGAGTGTAAACAATAGGCCCAGACCGAGAACCGCCAACAACAGTAAACTTATTAAAATAAAGCGAATTAAACGCATCAACCAACCATCCACGCAAAAAAAAACGATATGGCCAATGACCATACCGTTTCTTAAAAAATAAGGCTAGCGCTTAAGAGCCTAAACCCTCGACTGAATACTAAGATTCACCCGTTCACGCAGCTCTTTACCAGGTTTGAAATGGGGAACATATTTCCCCGGCAACTCAACCGTATCACCGGTTTTGGGGTTACGCCCCATCCGCGGTTCGCGGTAATGCAGAGAGAAACTACCAAAGCCCCGAATTTCAATGCGATCACCCGTCGACAAGATCTGAGACATATGCTCAATCATAGTCTTCACCGCAAGTTCAATGTCCTTATGGGACAACTGCAGTTGACGCTCAGCGATCAGCTCTATCAGTTCGGATTTTGTCATTGCTTGTTCCCGTTGTTGCCAACATTCAAGCCTAGCTTAGCATTTTTTTGCATATA
Organism: Zhongshania sp.; assembly: GCA_047624025.1. Taxonomy (GTDB): domain Bacteria; phylum Pseudomonadota; class Gammaproteobacteria; order Pseudomonadales; family Spongiibacteraceae; genus Spongiibacter. The sequence continues at coordinate 49,442 of JBLHPB010000002.1, read as the reverse complement.
AGCCAGATAGTTACGCGCACTTATCAAAATAAGTGCGCGTCACGTAGACCTTAGTCCTTATTTTCCATCTGAGCTTTGATCAAGTCGCCGATCGTTGTTGCCGGAGCAGCAGTCTCGACTTCTTTATCACGCTGTGACTTCACAGCTTCTTTCTCATCGTCAACGTCCTTGGCTTTAATAGACAAGGTCATCGCGCGGTTTTTGCGGTCTACACTGATGATTTTAACTTCAACAGTCTCGCCCACTTTCAACACATTGCGCGCATCTTCGACTTTATCACGGCTAATTTCAGACGCTTTTAACACGCCTTCCACTTCTTCGCTCAACACGATGATAGCCGCTTTAGCGTCAACTTCTTTAACAACGCCATTAACAATAGCGCCTTTGTCATTTTCAGCAACGTAGTTAGAGAACGGATCGTCTTCCAGCTGCTTGATGCCCAGCGAAATACGCTCGCGCTCAGGATCGATAGACAGAATCACAGTCTCAATCTCGTCGCCTTTCTTGAACTTACGCACGGCTTCTTCGCCAGTTTCGTTCCAAGAGATATCGGACAAGTGAACCAGACCGTCGATGTTGCCATCCAGACCGATAAAGATACCGAAGTCAGTAATAGACTTGATCGCGCCCTTGATCTTGTCGCCTTTGGTGAACTGGCCACCGAAAGCATCCCAAGGGTTCTGCTGGCACTGCTTGATACCCAGAGAAATACGACGACGCTCTTCGTCGATATCCAAGATCATCACTTCAACTTCGTCGCCAACATTCACAACTTTAGAAGGGTGAATGTTTTTGTTAGTCCAATCCATTTCTGAAACGTGAACCAGACCTTCAACACCTTCTTCAATCTCAGCGAAACAGCCGTAGTCGGTCAGGTTAGTAACCTTGGCTTTAACGCGTGAGTTTTCTGGGTAACGGGCTTTGATAGCCACCCATGGATCTTCGCCAAGCTGCTTCAGACCTAATGATACGCGGTTGCGCTCACGGTCGAACTTGAGGATACGGACATCAATTTCGTCGCCAACATTAACAATTTCGCTTGGGTGCTTAATACGCTTCCAAGCCATGTCAGTGATGTGCAACAGACCGTCAATACCGCCCAAATCTACGAAAGCACCGTAGTCGGTCAGGTTCTTAACGATACCTTTAACAACCATACCTTCTTGCAGAGATTCCAGCAGCGCTTCGCGCTCTTCGCTGTTTACGCTCTCAAGAACGGCGCGACGAGAAACCACAACGTTGTTGCGTTTCTGGTCCAGTTTAATGACCTTGAATTCGAGCTCTTTGCCTTCCAGGTGCGCAGTATCGCGAACCGGACGAACGTCAACCAGTGAACCGGGCAGGAAGGCACGGATACTGTTGATGTCAACAGTAAAACCACCTTTAACCTTGCCGTTAATGATACCGACAACTGTTTCTTCAGCTTCATAAGCCGCTTCAAGAGTGGTCCACGCTTCAGCGCGCTTAGCTTTCTCACGTGACAGCTTGGTCTCACCGAAGCCGTCTTCTACCGACTCCAGAGCAACCTGAACTTCGTCACCGATAGCCAGATTCAGTTCACCGCTCTCGTTCAGGAACTGCTCGCGAGGAATAACACCCTCTGACTTCAGTCCAGCGTGAACAGTAACCCAATCACTGTCGATATCGATAACAACGCCGGTTACGATTGAACCGGGTTTCATATCAATGGTTTTTAAACTTTCTTCAAATAGTTCAGCAAAGCTCTCGCTCATTAGTCATTACCTGAGTATTAATAGTGGCATCGCCACCGTATCGCCGCATATCCAGCTTACACGGGTCAATTCATATTGTCCCAAAACAACGCCAGCTGGTATTTGCGCTGTCTGTGACGGTTTTTTGCCCAATCTTGCGATTAGACGAGTCGAATCTTGGCTTCCGCCAACACCCGTTGAAACACTTCTGCTATCCCCACACCGCTGCTATCTATCTGTATTGCATCGGCTGCGGGCTTTAAAGGAGCCAGTGCGCGCTCGGAATCACGCTTGTCTCGAGCCTGAATCTCCTCTAAAAGGGTCGCGATGTTAACATCATCGCCCTTTGATCTCAACTGCTTATAGCGCCGCTCGGCTCGCTCTTGGGCGCTAGCGGTCAAAAATATTTTTAGGGGCGCGTCAGGAAATACCACAGTTCCCATATCACGACCGTCGGCAACCAAGCCTGGCGCCTGAGCGAAATCACGCTGGCGTTGCAATAAAGCACTGCGCACCGCACCCAATACGGCGACTTTTGATGCCAGCAAGCCGGTCTTTTCAGTACGTAAGTCGCCGCTGACATCATCACCTTCCAGCAATACTAGGGTCGGCTCTCCCACTGCACCTGGCACAAACTGCACATTGAGATTTTTCGCCAACTCAGCGACAGCAGCCTCATCATCCAAGGCAACATTGTGACGATCTGCCGCCATACCCACCAAACGATATAAAGCGCCGCTATCCAATAAGTGCCAGCCAAAATGCCGCGCCAAAGTTTGGCATAGCGTGCCTTTACCAGAACCACTGGGGCCATCAATGGCGATAACAGAAATCAGTGAATGACTCATGAGTGCGGTCCAGCGTTTATTTGTTCAATTTGCATACCCAAGCCTGAGGCCAATTCCACAAAGTTGGGGAATGAGGTGGCGACATTATCGCAATCTTGAATCCGGATGGCTTCAGTAGCGCGCAAAGAGGCCACCGCAAAAGACATGGCGATACGATGATCATGATGACTATTAACCGTGCCACCGGCAATCTGACCACCTTCAATAATAATGCCATCTTCTGTTGGTGTTGCGAATATCCCCATGGACTGCAAGCCGTCAGCCATGACTTGAATACGATCGCTCTCTTTGACTCGTAATTCCTCTGCGCCAGTTAATACGGTTCTGCCCTTGGCGCAGGCGGCGGCCACAAACAACACCGGAAACTCATCAATCGCCAGTGGCACCTGATCTTCAGGGATATCGATACCCTTTAACTGAGCATGGCGGATACGGATATCAGCCACCGGCTCGCCACCGATTTCACGTTCATTCAATACCGTGATGTCGCCGCCCATAGCGCGAAGAATATTAATCACGCCAATACGAGTGGGGTTGATACCGACGTGCTCAAGGGTTAGATCAGCATTCGGAGTAATACTTGCCGCCACCATAAAGAATGCCGCTGAAGAGATATCCGCCGGCACATCGATATGCACTGCAGACAAACGCCCGCCGCCCTGCAAACTAGCGACTGGTCCATCCACTTTTACGTCATAACCAAAGCCACGCAGCATCCGTTCGCTGTGATCGCGAGTCGGTGCAGGTTCTGTGGTTCGGGTTTGGCCGTCAGCGTATAAACCGGCTAAAAGCACACAGGATTTCACCTGAGCGCTGGCCATGGGCAAGATATAATCAATGCCTTGGAGAGTTTGACCACCGCGAAGAGTCAGTGGCGGACGCCCACCTTCGGCGGTTTCCACTACCGCGCCCATGGTCCGCAATGGCGAAGCCACCCGCTCCATCGGGCGCTTACTTAAAGACACGTCGCCGGTCATGATGACGTCAAATTTTTGACCTGCCAGCAAGCCCGCCAACAAACGCATTGAGGTGCCAGAATTGCCTACATATAAATCACCGGCCGGTGCCTGCAAACCATCGCGACCAACACCGTGAATCACCACTCGGCCATTTTCCGGGCCGTCAATTTTCACACCCATAGCGCGAAACGCGTTTAAGGTAGACAGCGCATCTTCGCCTTCTAGAAAACCATCAACTGTGGTCACGCCGTCGGCGATGGCACCGAGCATAATCGAGCGATGCGAAATGGATTTGTCGCCGGGTACACGTGCGCTGCCGCGCATTTGGCCACCGGGCTGCAATAGGAATTCCACAATATAGTCTCTTTAAAAAGTAATTTAAGACGCCGGTGGCGTTTTTTTGCGCGCCAGATACTGGCCTAAAAAATGTTCGTCACGAGCTTGTTTAGCGCGATCAAAAGTCGTCAACAAAGTATCGCCGTCGCCACTTTCAATAGCTTTGCGCACGGTGGCGAGATGGGCACTGAAATTATCAATACCCTGCAATATCGCTTCGCGATTGGCCAGCGCAATATCGTGCCACATGGTCGGGTCACTGGAGGCAATGCGGGTAAAATCACGAAAACCGCCAGCAGCAAAACGAAATATATCCGCCGCTGCGCCGTTCTGCGCCAAAGCATCTACCAAGGTATAGGCCAAAACATGGGGTAAATGACTGGTTGCTGCCAATACTGCATCGTGCTCGGCCACGTCCATGCACACCACTTCGGCACCACTGGCTTCCCACATTTGCTGAATCAAACTAAGGGCTATTGACGAGGTATTGGCCAGCGGCGTCAATATCACCCGATGATCGACAAACAAATCCGCCATCGCCGCTTCAACACCGCTTTGCTCTGAGCCGGCAATGGGATGGCCCAATACGAAATTAGATGGCACTTCGCCAAATATTCGCGCTGCCGCATCGCGAATATTACCCTTCACACTGGCTACGTCAGTGACCACCATCTTATCTGTTAACAGTGGCGCCAAATCCGCCATGACTTGTTCGGCAATTAAGGTCGGAGTGGCAATGACGATAACATCAGCACCGGCCACTGCCTCGGCTAAGTCCAGGGTATAGGAATCGATCACTCCTAACTGCAAACCCTTTTCTAAAGACGGCGCACGCCGCCCTGTTGCCACGACCTCGCCCACCAGCCCCTTAGCTTTCAAGGCCTTGGCTAGCGAGCCACCCATCAGGCCTAGGCCGATGATGGTAAGTTTATTAATGGCAAAACTAGACACTGAGCACCTTTTTTAGAGCCACCAAGAAACGGCTATTTTCCTCGGCCAAACCAATAGACACCCGCAAATGATTAGGCATTTGGTATACACCAACCGGACGTACAATCACGCCCTCGCGCAACAAAGCCTGATACACCGGCATGGCATCGCTCGGTAATTCAAAGGCGATAAAATTCCCTAATGAAGGAATAAACTCCAAGCTCAGCTCAGTTAATCCCACACAGATTTGCACCATACCATCGCGATTGACTTGCTGGCTTTGCTGTAAATAATCTTCGTCGTCGAGTACCGCCACCGCCGCGGCCAGCGCCGGCATACTGACATTAAAGGGCGCGCGGACTCGGTTCAGTAAATCAGCCACCGCCAAACTACTCACGCCATAACCAACACGTAAACCGGCCAAACCATAGGCCTTGGAAAAGGTGCGGGTCACAATCACATTAGGGTATTTTTTGAGGTACGTCAGCCCGTCAGGAAAATCAGCAGCGCCCGCGAACTCGACATAGGCCTCATCAAGAACCACCATCACACGGTCTGGCACCTTAGCCAAAAAAGCGTCCATGCTGGTGCGGTTTAAATAATTGCCGGTGGGATTATTTGGGTTGGCGATAAACACCACCCCAGTATCCTCTTCAATAGCCGCTGCCATGGCGTCGAGATCATGACCCCAATCTTTAGCTGGCGTCACAATCGCGCGGGCACCCACCGCCTGCACAGCAATGGGATAAACAATAAAAGCGTGCTGAGAGAATACCGCGGAGCAGCCGGGGCCGAGAAAGGTGCGGGCAATTAAATCGAGCACATCATTTGAGCCATTGCCCAGCGTAAATTGATGCTCTTTAACGGCAAGTTTCGCCGCCAGTTTTTTCTTCAACTCAAAGCCGCTGGCATCGGGATACAAATGTAAATCCTGCAAGGCTTTTTCGGCGGCGGCTAAGGCCAGAGGTGAGGGTCCCAGCGGGTTTTCATTACTCGCCAACTTGACGATATCACTCAGACCCAACTCGCGCTGCAACTCTTCAATCGGCTTACCCGGCTGATAAGGCTGTAAACCGCGCACGCCAGCATTGGCCAACGAAAATGCATCACAACTCACCGTTATTCACCTACCTGTGCGAGAAAAGACATATTAAATAGCGGCCTTGGGATAGGAGCCCAGGACTTTAAACATAATGGAATGCTGTTCAATTGTTTCTAAAATTTTGACAATTTTCGGATCCGTTTGATGACCTTCACACTCGATAAAAAAGAGGTAGGTCCAGGTCTCGGTGCGCGACGGACGGGTATCGATGCGGGTCAACATCACATCTTCCAGCTGGAAAGGTTCGAGCAGCTTGAACAAGGCGCCGGGGCGATTGCGCGCTGACACTACCAAAGAAGTTTTATCACGGCCACTGGGCGCGACATTTTCGCGACCAATGATGAAAAACCGCGTGGTATTATCTGGCTGATCTTCGATATTACCCGCCAATTGCTGCAGCTTGTATTGCTGCTGGGCCAAATCACCGGCAATGGCAGCAACGCCCTCGTCCTCGGCAGCCATGCGCGCCGCTTCACCATTGCTACTCACCGCAGAACGTTCCACGCCGGGGAAATTGGCATCCAACCAGCGGCGACTCTGCGCTAAAGCCTGCTGGTGGGCACAAATGCGTTTCACTTCCTTGCCCGCAGTTTGCTCACCCACCAATAAATGCAGGCGAATTCGCAATTCCACTTCACCACAAATTTTCAGAGGTGAATTAATAAAGGCATCCAGAGTATGAGAAACCATACCCTCGGTAGAATTTTCTACCGGCACCACGCCATAGTGACACTGACCAGACTCGACCTTAGCAAACACACCATCAATTGAGGCCTGAGGCACACTGACCACTGCGTGGCCAAAATGCTTTAGCGCTGCCGCTTGAGTAAAGGTGCCTCCAGGGCCGAGATACGCCACTTCCATCGGCTTTTCTAAAGCCAGGCACGCAGACATAATCTCACGAAAAATAAACGCGACGGTATCGTCAGCTAGCGGGCCTTTATTTGCCGCTTTAACGCGCGCCAAAACTTGGGCTTCGCGCTCAGGCCGGTAAAATAACAATTGCTGTGAGCTGCTGCTATCGGCATTGGCCTCAAACTGCTGGGCGGCAGCAAACTCAGCAAGTTTGACCTCGGCAACTTGCTGGGCGCAACGGGCGCGCTTGTTCAGCAAGTCGTGAATCTGGCTATCGATGCTGTCGATAGACTGACGCAGGGTATTCAGATCGACTGGCGGTGTTTTGCTTTTGCTCATAGCTTAGCTGTTCTGTTCGGCAAATTGTTTCATATAAGTGATCAAGGCATCAACCGCCTCTTCTGGCACCGCATTATAAACACTGGCGCGCATACCACCCACGGAACGATGTCCCTTGAGATTTAATAAACCCACATCCTCAGCGCCAGCCAAAAAGGCCTTATCCAAAGCACTGTCTGCTAGAACAAAAGGAATATTCATCAAGGAGCGGCTCGCCACCTCAACAGGGTTACTGTAAAAACCACTGGCATCGATATAACCGTAGAGTTTTTCGGCTTTGCGGCGGTTAAGTACTTCCATCGCCTTTAAGCCGCCTTGGGCTTTCAGCCACTTAAAGACTAAACCTGCCATATACCAAGCAAGAGTCGGTGGCGTGTTGTACATGGAGTCATTATCAGCGGCGGTTTTGTAATCCATCATGGTTGGCGTGATGGCACTGGCCTTACCCAGTAAATCCTTGCGCACAATCACAATCGTTAATCCAGCGGGGCCGATATTCTTTTGCGCGCCGGCGTAAATCAGCGCAAATTTACTGACATCAATCGGGCGTGACAAAATGGTGGATGACATATCCGCCACCAGTGGCGCCTTGGTTTCCGGCGTCCAGAAAAACTCCAGACCGCCAATGGTTTCATTTGGGGTGTAATGCACGTAAGCCGCATCATCACTCAAATTCCAGCTTTCAAAGGCGGGAATGGTAGTGAAGTTAGTGTCTTCGGAGCTGGCCGCGACATTGACCCTGGCATAGCGCTTGGCTTCTTTAATCGCTTTTTTTGACCACTCACCGGTGTTGATGTAATCAACAACCTTGCCTTCACCCATTAGGTTTAAAGGCACAGCAGAAAACTGAGAGCTGGCGCCACCCTGTAAAAATAGTACGGCATAGTCATCAGAAATACCCATCAGCTCGCGCAAATCGGCCTCGGCCTCGTTGGCAATCCCCACCATCTCTTCAGAGCGGTGACTCATTTCCATAACGGACAAACCACGCCCCTGCCAATCCATCAGCTGAGCGCTAGCCTCGGCCAATACTGATTCAGGAATAGAAGCCGGACCTGCACAAAAATTATAACGACGCGCCATGGTAAATCGTCACTCCAGAAAAATTACATCAAAATATAAAAGTAACGGGCCGCAGCCCGTCCTTACTCATTTATACACCGCTATGAAAAAGCCAGAGCGTATTTTCTTTTACTCAGCTGAGCCATCTTCGGCAGCAGGTGCCTCGTCATCCGCTGGCGGTGGTGTTGGAACGGCCTCTACTGCCACTTCGCCATCCTCGCCCTCTTCCGGCAAAACTTCATCCGCTTCTTCAACCCGCTGCACACCGACCAGATGCTCATCTTCTTTCAGACGAATCACTCGCACACCCTGAGTATTACGACTCAGGATAGACACTTCATCAGTGCGAGTACGCACCAAGGTGCCCTGATCACTGATCAGCATCAGATCGTCGCCTTCAAAGACCTGTACAGCACCGACCAGCGGGCCGTTGCGTTCACTCATGGCCATGGCGATAACACCACGGTTGCCGCGACCCTTGGCAGGGAAATCTTCCACCAGAGTGCGTTTGCCGTAGCCATTTTCAGATACGGTCAAGACACGGCCTTCAGGCTCGGGAATAATCATGGCGATGGCACGCTGACCTTCGTCCATGCGAACACCACGAACGCCGCGAGCGGTACGGCCCATGGCGCGGACATCTTTTTCAGCAAACCGCGCCGCTTTACCGGCACTGGTCAGCAACAGCACATCGTTTTCACCATTGGTGATTTTAGTGCCAATCAGCACATCACCTTCGTCTAATTCGATGGCGCGTAAACCGACACTGCGCTGACGAGAGAAGGCTTCCAGTGGCGTTTTCTTAACTGTGCCAAAAGCTGTCGCCATAAAGATGAAATAGCCTTCGGTGTATTCATTAACTGGCAATATCGAGGTGATGCGTTCATCGCCTTCCAGCGGCAGTAAATTCACCATCGGACGACCACGGGAGTTGCGACCTGCTACTGGGATTTGGTAGACCTTCAACCAGTAAACCTTGCCGATATTACTGAAGCACAGGATAGTGGTATGCGTATTCACCACCAATAAATGCTCAACAAAATCTTCGTCTTTCACCGAGGTGGCCGACTTACCCATGCCGCCACGACGCTGGGCTTGATAGGTATCCAGAGGCTGAGATTTGGCGTAACCCCCATTGGAGATAGTCACTACCCGATCTTCTTCTGGAATCAAATCTTCGTGATTTAAATCTAGCTGTGAAGCAACAATTTCACTGCGGCGCTCATCGCCATAATCAGCAACAACCTGCTCCAATTCACCGCGAATTACCGCGATCAAGACGTCAGGATTAGCCAAAATATTCATGTATTCAGCAATTTCTAACAAGCGCTCTTGATACTCGCCCAGTAGCTTCTCGTGCTCTAAACCGGTCAGTTTTTGCAGACGTAAATCCAGAATCGCCTGCACCTGCACGGGTGACAGATAATACTGACCGTCGCGCATGCCATAAATATCTTCCAGATCATCAGGGCGGCAGGCATTTTCGCCAGCGCGCTCCAACATTCCAGCAACATCGCCCAACTGCCAGGGTCGTGAAATAATGCTGTCCTTGGCTTCTTGGGTAGTTGCCGAAGCTTTAATCATGGTAATGATTTCGTCGATATTGGAAATCGCGATCGCCAAACCTTCCAGTACATGACCGCGCTCACGAGCCTTGCGCAGCAAATACACAGTACGGCGGGTGACCACTTCACGGCGATGACGAATAAAGTATTCAATAAGCTGCTTGAGGTTGAGAATACGCGGCTGCTTATCAACCAAAGCAACAATATTTATGCCAAATACGTTTTGTAGCTGGGTCTGGGCGTAAAGATTGTTTAAAACAACTTCACCGCTTTCGCCGCGCTTCATTTCAATTACCACGCGCAGACCGTCTTTGTCGGACTCGTCACGCAGTTCGGAAATGCCTTCAATTTTCTTTTCTTTAACCAGCTCGGCGATTTTTTCAATCAAACGGGCTTTGTTCACCTGATAAGGAAGTTCGTGGACAATAATCGTTTCGCGATGGGTCTTTTCATCCACTATTACTTCAGCACGTGCGCGAATATAAATACGGCCACGACCTGTGCGGTAGGCTTCAACAATACCAGCACGGCCATTGATAATTGCCGCTGTGGGGAAATCCGGCCCTGGAATATGCTCCATCAACTCGTCGATAGTGATATCTGGGTTATCTAGGGTCGCCAAACAGCCATTGATGACTTCGGTGAGGTTATGGGGCGGAATATTGGTCGCCATACCCACCGCGATACCAGAAGAACCATTGATTAATAGTGCTGGCACTTTGGTCGGCATGACCTCGGGAATCATTTCGGTGCCGTCGTAGTTTGGCACCCAATCCACGGTTTCTTTATCGAGGTCGGCCAAAATTTCATGGGCGATTTTGCGCATACGAATTTCGGTATAACGCATTGCCGCCGCATTGTCGCCGTCAATGGAACCGAAGTTACCCTGGCCATCGACCAGCATATAGCGCAGTGAAAAAGGCTGAGCCATGCGAACGATGGTGTCGTATACCGCCGAATCGCCGTGAGGGTGATACTTACCAATAACATCACCGACCACACGGGCGGACTTTTTATAGCCCTTATTCCAGTCGTTATTTAATTCGCTCATCGCGAACAAGACCCGACGGTGAACGGGTTTTAAGCCATCACGCACATCGGGAAGTGCCCGGCCCACAATAACGCTCATCGCATAGTCGAGGTAGGACTGCTTCAGCTCATCCTCGATATTTACGGGCACAATCTCTTTAGCTATATCAGCCATGAACGGGATCTTTCCTTATTATGGACAGTCGCTTCGCTGCAGTGTTGCCGCGAAATCGGCCTGATCCGGTATTTAAGCCACCGCTATCGCCCCAAACAACCGCACAGGAAGCCAAAGCGGAAAATAAAGGGGTAAGCATAGCATAATTTTATCGACCGTAGACAGCTCAAAATCGCCGTAAATCAAGGATCTATCCGCACAAATCAACCCACAAGTGCCGCTTTGCAGGTATACTTGCTGCTTTGTTAACAGGATCTGGAATCGCCTATGCCCGCCTCATCACTTCGCGGTGTCGACACTCTTATTTATGCCCGCTGGATACTGCCCATTGCACCGGCCGCCACACTCCTGCAAAACCACGCAATAGCAATCAGCAACGGCATTATCAGCGCCATTGTTCCCGCCGCTGATGCTGCCGACATTGAAGCTAAGGAAATACTCCACCTCGATCAGCAATTAGTGATGCCGGGGCTGATCAATGCCCACGGCCACGCTGCCATGAGCCTGTTTCGCGGCATGACCGACGATAAACCCTTACATACTTGGCTCAACGACCATATCTGGCCCGCCGAGGGACGCTGGGTAGATGCCCAATTTATTCGCGATGGTAGTGAACTGGCCATCGCCGAAATGTTACGCAGCGGCACTACCACTTTTAGCGATATGTATTTCTTCCCCGAGGCGACTGCCGAGGTGATTCGCAAAGCGGGTATTCGTGCCCAGCTTAGTTTCCCGATTTTTGACTTTCCCTGCGCCTGGGGCAGCGGCCCAGATGAATACTTGCGCAAAGGTCTCGCTTTGCTCGATGAACACAAACACAGCGAATTAATTAGCATCGCCTTTGGCCCCCACGCACCTTATACGGTGGGCGACAAAACACTGCAAAGAGTCGTCACCTTGGCAGCAGAACTCGATGCTGCCATTCAAATCCACCTACATGAAACCCAGCAAGAAATCGATGATGCCGTCGCCCAAGGTGGTCAGCGACCCATCTCCCGACTCGCAGAGCTGGGCTTGCTCGGCCCCAAAACCCAGTGCGTACACCTCGCCGCAGTGAACGACGAGGATATTGCCACCCTCGCCAATTATGGCTGTCACGCGGTGCACTGCCCCGAGTCCAACCTCAAACTGGCTAGTGGCTTCTCACCCATCGAGAAAATGCGGCAAGCGGGCATAAACATCGCCATCGGCAGCGACGGTGCGGCCAGTAATAACAATCTGGATTTATTTAGCGAGTTACGCAGTGCCGCCCTACTGGGCAAAGCCGTGGCGAGCGATGCCACCGCCATCCCTGACCACTATGCTTTGGAAATGGCCACCATTAACGGCGCCCGCGCCCTCGGTATCGATCATTTAGTCGGTAGTCTCGAAGTGGGCAAGCAAGCCGACATCATTGCCATTGATATGTCAGCGCTCGAACAACAGCCTATATACAATCCAGTCTCGCAGCTGGTTTACACCAATATTGGCCAACATGTGCAACATAGCTGGATCATGGGCCGCCGAGTACTGGATAATGGCCAACTGACCACGCTGGATACTAGGGACATTCTTGCCCGCACAGAAATCTGGCGCAAAAAAATGAGTGGGGAATAATATGCAACGCACAGCTTCCGCCGCCTTGGGCGGCAATGTCGACCCGGCCGAAATTGCCAAGTTTGAAGAATTGGCGCATCGCTGGTGGGATCGCAATAGCGAATTCAAACCCCTGCACGATATTAATCCACTGCGCGTTAATTATATCGATCAGCGCTCACCACTGGCGGAGCGTCGCGTCGTTGACGTTGGTTGCGGCGGCGGCATTCTCTCCGAATCCATGGCCCAGCGCGGCGCGCGAGTAAAAGGCATTGATATGGGCGAAACGCCGTTGAGCGTCGCCCGCCTACACCAATTGGAATCGGGCACCAAGGTCGAATACTTTCAAACCACCGCAGAACAACTCGCCGAAGACGAAGCCGGTGTTTACGATATTGTCACCTGCCTAGAAATGCTAGAGCACGTACCCGACCCCAGCTCGGTTGTTCGCGCCTGCGCTGCACTGTGTAAACCCGGTGGCGATATTTATTTTTCCACTATTAATCGCAACCCCAAGGCCTTTACCTTCGCGATTATCGGTGCGGAATATGTACTGAAAATGCTACCTAGAGGCACCCATGATTTCAGTAAATTTATTCGCCCCGCCGAACTCGCTAACTGGGTGCGCGAGGCCGATTTACAAATGCAGCATATGACGGGGCTGACCTATAACCCCCTGTTCCAGACCTACCGCTTAAACGAGCGCGACGTCGATGTAAATTATATGATTCACGTCAAGAAGCCACTGTAATGCTGCAAGCGGTCTTATTTGATTTGGATGGCACCCTGCTCGACACCGCCGCCGACTTCACCACTGTCTTAAACGCTATGCTGGCTGACCACCGCCAGCCCGCTCAAGACTACCAGGAAGTCCGCAAGCGCGTGTCCGACGGCGCCCGTGCCGTGGTCAGCCTAGGCTTTGATTGCGACCAAGAAAGCGAAAATTTCAGCGCTCTGCTGGAAGAATTTCTAAATCGCTATCTCGCGCAGATCAGCTCAGTCCAAACTGCCCAGAACACCAGCTTTTTCCCCGGTATGGCCGAGGTCCTGCATCACATTGAATCACTGGGAATCCAGTGGGGAATTGTGACTAATAAGCCCTCACGCTTTACGGAGCCGCTGCTGCTGGCCATGGGACTGGATCAACGCTGCGCCACCGCTATTTGCCCCGACCACGTCAAACACAAAAAGCCCCACCCAGAACCCATTTACTTAGCCTGCAAGCAAATGACCTGTGCTCCTGCGCAGACTATTTATGTCGGAGACCACCGCCGCGATATTGACGCCGGCCGCCACGCCAGCATGCGCACGGTCGCGTGTGCCTATGGGTATATTTCCGAGGGCGATGACATCAACGACTGGGGGGCCGACTATATTATTGATCAAGCCATCGGCCTGAAGAAAATTATCAATCAATTGCACAAAGCTTAAACCAAAGCCCGAGGATTTACCGTGCCATCATTATTACCCAGCAACTTTTCCGCCAGCGCCCGATGCTTACAAGACAAAATTATTCTGGTCACTGGTGCCGGTGACGGCATCGGCCGCGCTGCCGCCCTGAGCTTTGCCCAGCACGGCGCAACAGTGGTTCTATTGGGACGAACCGTAGATAAACTTGAAGCGGTTTACGATGAAATTGAAGCGGCGGGCTACCCCCAAGCGGCGATATACCCCATGCATTTACGCGGCGCCGCCATGAAGGATTATCAGGATTTAGCAGCCACCATTGAAAAAGAATTCGGTCGCCTGGATGGCCTTTTACACAATGCTGGCATGCTTGGCGAGCGCCGTACCTTGGCACAAACCAGTCCAGAGAGCTGGGACGACGTGCTGCACGTCAATATTACTGCTGCCTTTATGATGACCCAGGCACTATTGCCGATGCTCAGCGCTGCAGAAACAGGATCAATTGTACTCACCTCTTCCAGCGTTGGCCGCAAAGGTCGGGCGTTTTGGGGGCCGTATGCGGTGTCAAAATTTGCCACCGAAGGTTTTATGCAGGTGTTGGCAGAAGAAGAATTTGATTTAAACAGTACCCGAGTTAACACCATCAACCCGGGGGCTACCCAAACCGTGATGCGCCGCACTGCCTACCCTGGCGAAAACCCCAGCGACAACCCGCTGCCAGACACCATTATGCCGCTATATCTTTATTTAATGAGTGATGACAGTCGCGCAGCCAACGGCCAGCAATTTGATGCCCAACCGAAAACCCTTTAGCTGACTGGCACATCGCGCAGTCCAAAATTTATTCCCGCAACAAACCCTGCATGACTTCTAATTGCTGCTGGTAATCATCCGTGGCTTCCTCGTCAGGGGAAACTGGCAAACCAAGACGGGAAAAAGCGCTGACTGTCGCCCAATCAACGTCGGCCAAGGGGTGACTGGTTCCGACCGCACTGCGCAAAGTTGCAACCGTGACCAAATCAGTATAATCCGCTTGGGGCACCTGACGATCAAAGCGCAAATACGAGTCCGGCACCACGGCCAACTCGTCTGAAAAGCCCCATACCTCAAGAATTTTTCGGCCAATTTCCGGACTGATGTGCAATAAGGCTTGGTCTAACATCTCGGGATGATCCCGCAAAAATCCTCGCCCCACAGCATAAGACAAGATTGGCAGACAACCAATTTGATGAATAATACCAGCTAGGGTAGCCAACTCAGGTTTCAAATGGGGCTGAGAGCGCGCCAAGATATAACTAATTGCAGCAACATCGGCACTTTGAACCCAGATGGCGCGCATGCGCTTATTCAAGGATTCTTTGGTGGATAAAAATATTTGCTGCATGGCCAAAGTCGTTACCAGGGTACTGGTATAAGATAGCCCAATACGCCCAATCGCTCCTTTAACGTCGATGGTTGGCTGCAAACCACGCAACAGAGAACTATTTGCTACTCGCAAAATTCGCGCCGTAATAGAGCTATCATTCTCAATAATGCTTGCCAGCATGCCAATATTGACTTCCGGGTCACTAGCAGCTTCCCGAATTCCCAAGGCGACTTCAGGCAATGTGGGCAAAACCACCGCATCATTTTCAATCGCCTGTAATAAATCAGCCCTAATTTGCTCAAGCAAATGATTTTTTAAACTCACATCAACACACTCAAAAACACATTAATCGAACAATAGCAGATAAGTATCAAAATAAATCACTAGGAGAAATATAAACTAAGTTTTTGCTGCGCCCTAAGTTGTTGGCGCAGCTCAGATATTCCCGTAGAAATAGTAAAAAGTGCTTATTAAACTAGGACTGACTCTGCCGCCACTATTGCCCTCGGTCCATCACAGACATAGCCCTGAGCGGACATGGTGCCAGCAAGCCCGCTTAACAGGCTGCGAATATTATCTATACGCGCGCTGTAGCCCATCAAACCAATCCGCCATACCTTGCCGGCCAAATCACCGAGTCCGGCACCGATTTCTAAGTTGTGATTAGTAAGCAAGGTTTGCCGTGTCAAAGCGTCATCAATACCCTCGGGGATATACACACTATTAAGCTGAGGCAAACGCTGATCTGCCGCCACCACAAATTTAATACCCAGGCTTTCTAAACCTGCCGCCAAGGCTTTGTGCATAGTAGTGTGGCGTTGCCATGCAGCTTCCAGGCCTTCTTGCTGCAGCATCACCAGCGATTCATGCAAACCGTAGAGGGCGTTGACCGGCGCGGTGTGATGATAGGCACGCTTACCGCCCTCACCCCAGTAACCCAATATCAAATTCATATCTAAAAACCAGCTTTGAACCGGATGCTTGCGCGCTTTAATCGCAGCAACAGCCGCTGGACTAAATGTCACCGGCGACAAACCCGGCGTGCATGACAAGCATTTCTGACTACCCGAATACACTGCATCAGCCTGCCACTTATCTACAAGCAGTGGCACGCCGCCCATTGAGGTTACTGCATCAACAATACTCAGGCAGCCATATTGCTTGGCCAAACCACACAAAGTTTCTGCATCGCTCAGCGCACCGGTAGAGGTTTCGGCGTGAACAAAAGCCAAGACTTTAATGTCACTATTTGCTTTTAATGCCGCCTCAACAGCGGCGGGGTCTACCGCCGCGCCCCATGGAAAGTCCAACCGTATCGCCGTCGCCCCACAACGAGTGACATTTTCTATCATCCGATTGCCAAACACACCATTCACACACACTAGCGCCGTGTCACCAGGTTCAAGCAGATTGACAAAACACGCCTCCATCCCCGCCGAACCCGGCGCAGAAATAGGCAGTGTTAATTCATTGCTGGTTTGAAAAGCATATTTGAGTAGAGTTTTAGTTTCATCCATCATGCCCACAAACAGTGGATCAAGATGCCCCAAAGTCGGACGTGCTAGCGCCTCAAGAATACGTGGGTGCACATCAGAAGGACCTGGGCCCATTAAAATTCGGAGCGGAGGATGAAAAGAACTAATCGCCATGATGTAATCTCACTGTTGTCTGCGCGGAAATACAACACACGCACAAATAAAATAAGGAAGTACTAACCTAGCCTGCCATTATACCCTGATCTATCGCCAATGGATTGGCATCTGCGCTGCCTTCTTAGGGATTTATTGTCAACATACCTGCGCCCGCTTGCGTCTCTAGAAACACCGAGAGAGGTAAAGCAGATAAAAACTCGAACCGTGATTGCAGTAATTTATAATTGCCGTAAGCCAATACCGCCTTAGCATCAAGAGGCTTATAGGTATTCAATAATGACTCGGCTGCTTGCATACCCCCAGCATCAACTCGGCAGGCACTACCGAAACACAACTTCGCTGCTGGTTTGACGGAAAAGCTAGCCACATAACGCCAAGTATCAACTAAATGCCATTCAAGTAACTCATCATGCTCAACAGCCTCGGCAAACAACATAGGCTCTGCATAAGGCCACGGTTGATAAAAATATGGTGCGAATGCACTGATCACGCGCTGATTAAAAGCAGCCGTTGATTCCTGCAAGCGCTCATTACATTGCCCAGCAATACAAGAGATACATTTTTCCCCTTCTGCAAATTTGCCAAATTCGAGCCTCCGAAGACACAGACCATTTTCAAGCGCAAGTGCCAGTATTTTTGCTGCCGCCTGCTTTCTGTCGCGAAAAATTGCGACCCTCTCCTCACCATCAAGCGCCTTAACAGGCAACCCTAAGCGCAGACGTAAACGTACATCACCCGACGCTGCTGTAACAAAACGCAGGCAAGTGGGTTTGCTCGCAGTGGCGCGGCGGTTTTGCAGCAGTGGCTTCTCATACTCTAAGGCCGAATTGCCCCTCAACGCCGCACCAAGCAAGCCCCTACTCTCTTGGTAGCTAATACCACGTACCTGACGGGCCAATTCCATCACCTTGCTGTTTTGTGGGGCCTGTTTAAAAAGCCCAGTAATCGCACTCTGTAAATCCTCGTCATACCCTAAATACAATAACTCACCCTGCGAGGCGTATAAACGGTAATTACCTGGGGTATTTGCCACCTTCGCCAAATCCTCCGCGCGCAAACACGATGGCAATACTGGCAGGCCTATTTGCAAAGCCAGCTCAAACTGAAAAATATCGTCGCCCTTATCCGCCCGAGCATAATCCAAAAAGGCCTTCATCACATCGACATCAGCCATCGCCCGGTGATGGGTATCTGGGCTAAAACCAATATAGCCACAGATGGCTTCCAGGCCATGTTTAGGCCAATCGGGATAAAGACTGCGAGCCAATCTCAAAGTACAAAGGACTTTAGGCTGATAGTCATAGTGATGACGAGCAAAATTGTGTCGCAAAAAACCATAATCAAAACGCGCATTGTGTGCTACCAAGATCGCGCCATCCAAACGCTGCCACATTTCTTCTACGAGCGCCGAGAAAACCGGCTTGCCACGCAACATAGCTTGCCGAATACCGGTCAGCCCCTGAATAAAAGGTGGCACACTGCACTGGGGATCAATCAAGCTCTGCCATGCCTCCTCCCGCCCACTACTACCATCTATCAGTCGCACAGCCACTTCCATAATCTGGTCGTCGCTGGCTTGTCCGCCTGTGGTTTCAAGGTCGAGTAAGGCAAAGCGATGATTAACTAACACCAATCACCCCACAGGCAAAAGCTTGCTGAGCACAGAATGGAATTTCACCAGAAGACAAACGCATATTTTTCCCTGACAAGGTATTAGTAAAAGAATAAGAATGGCCACAGCATAACAACATGACTGCACGACACCCTAGGCAACTTAGGGTAACAATAAAAAGTCAGCGGCAGAAACTACGCCGGCGCCATTGTCCGTCACAGTCATGACTATCGTCGCTGCCAAACTCGCACCACCAAGCTCCTTATGTTTTGTCGCAAGGTTTAAAATATTGAGCATATAGTTAGCGGCAAAACCAAACTTGTACTGCTAGACTCAAGGTAACATCGGAGACCAGGCTATGATTGATATCCGCGAGCAAGGCCAACAGTCAGACATCATCCTCAGCCCCAATTGCTCGGCGAGCTGGCCGGACAATGTCCGTATTTTTAAAGCCATTCTGACATTCAACGCCATCTGCGGACTGTTTTTTATCGCCCACGGCGCCTGGCTGGTACTGCCCTTTATGGGCTTGGAACTCATGCTTTTTTACCTGATATTGAGTAGCACTTTTCGCAAACTGCAAATTCGCCAAATAGTCAGTGTTAACCCTCAAAACCTGCGCATTTCTTTAGGCCATAAGACCTGTGAACACCAGTGGCAGTGGCCTAGACAAAATAGCTGTGTTCTGGTCACCGAATTGCCCCACCCTTGGGACCCCTTGCAAATCAGCATCAGTCACTGCGGTGAATACGTCTGTGTTGGCGGCTTTTTAAACAAAGACGACAGTCGCAAATTACTCAGCGCGCTGCGCAAAAGCGGTTTGCAAGTGCGCCATTTCTGCGCTGAAACAAGCTTAGAAGTCTAGAGCCGGCTAAGCAAATTAAGGTTCAAGCTGAATGGCCAGCTTATTCAGCCCGGCAATGCTGGCTTCATAGCGTCCGGGCTGCAATAGCTTCATGCCGCCAATGGCCCCGGTCAACAACCATTGATCAGGCTGAATTATCCAGCCGCGCTGCACCCGATCATTGATCAAATCCAACAAGTTCTGCCATTGGCCGCCCGCTAGCTCGCCGCTCAAGGCCGACACCACCACCTTGCCATCGCGGCGCAGAACAACGTCTAGAGCATTTAGATCAAGACCCAATAGCGGCTGCGCCTGGCCAAGCACAAAACTATGTGCCGCCACATTGCCGCGCACAATATCCAAAACGCCGCTTTTTTTACCAGCCAGAAAACCTAAGTCGGGCAATTCCAACGCAGGCGCTATGTCAGCCACCAGCAATTTTAAGCTGCTAATGTCGACTATCGGGGTAATGACTGCTTGCTTTAACCTAAAGGCCAATTCCAGCTCTATCATGCCCCGACCAAATACCGAGAGATGAACTATACCTTGAGAATCCAATCGGGATCCTGCCGGTAAAACGCCATAAATCGCACGATCAGATTGGAATTTTTGTTGGGCGGCTATAGAGGTTAAACCCGCTTTAAAACCATCCGGTACGGCATTAAGGGTCAAGGCTTCGCGCTGCGCCAAATAGGCATTTTGCCAATCCGTTTCGCCGACGACCTCGGCCCAAAGCACACTGGCAAACAACATTGCCGCAAGCCCGCCAAAACGCCTTATTGAACTGAGCATGAATCACCCTCTTATTATTCTCGCCACGCGAACAGCCGCGTGGCAGATTTAATCTGACAAATAATACTCCACCGTGGAGACTAGCCGCACCCGCTTTATATATGTGGCTTATTTTTATCGCGGTCAGAAATACTAATCCGCAGGTGCGGCCATCGCGAGCTTTTCCCGGTGCATGGCTGCAGCCATCGCTTTCAGATTGAATTGCTCCGACACTGCCACCACAGCAACCGCAAGCCCCGCATTCTCTGCTGCCACCAAGGGCTTAAACACCTGCGCCGGATCTAAACCCAGCTTATCAACGGCTTCCAAGCCATAAGCACTACTGTCTGACTCGTGCTTGTACTCATATACTAAAAAGCGAATTTTATGCTTTTTTAGCAATTCAATCGCAGCTGTCATAGCCTCACTCCAAGTGAATGCCAATCAAGCTAAAACTGACCACTGCAGTAAAGTCCAGTTCCAAGGGTTTACCATCTATATCCAAACACATAAGCAGACAATACCGCAAAGTCACATTAACAATCATAGGCTATGGCGCAGCAATCCGGTAAAATGCCGCGCTTAAAGCAATTCAGAGGTTTCTATGACCAATCCCAAAGTCGGTTTCATCAGTCTCGGCTGCCCCAAAGCACTGGTGGACTCAGAGCGCATTCTTACCCAGCTGCGTATGGATGGCTACGAAATCGTTCCCACTTATGACGATGCCGACGTGGTCGTGGTCAATACCTGTGGCTTTATCGACAGCGCCAAGCAGGAATCCTTAGACGCCATTGGCGAAGCCCTGAAAGAAAACGGCAAGGTCATCGTCACCGGCTGTTTAGGCGATGACGCTAAAATCCGCGCCGTGCACCCCAATGTCTTGGCCGTCAGCGGCCCCGCTGCCTATGAAGAAGTGGTTGGCGCCGTACACGAATGGGCGCCAGCGGTGAAAAACCACGACCCCTTTATCGACTTGGTGCCACCTCAGGGTATTAAACTCACACCGCGACACTATGCCTACCTGAAAATTTCCGAAGGCTGCAACCATCGCTGTAGCTTTTGTATTATTCCGTCTATGCGTGGCGATTTGGTCAGTCGTCCGATTGGCAGCGTACTGGAAGAGGCTAAGCGCCTGGTCGATGCCGGGGTTCGCGAAATTCTAGTGGTATCCCAAGACACCAGTGCCTACGGACTAGACACCAAGTATAAACTCGATTTTTGGAATGGCCGTCCCATCAAAACCCGTATGCTGGAGCTGTGTGAGGCGCTGGGCGAAATGGGCGTGTGGGTGCGTTTGCACTATGTTTACCCCTACCCCCATGTCGACAATGTTATTCCCTTGATGGCCGAAGGCAAAATTTTGCCCTATTTGGACATTCCCTTTCAGCACGCCAGCCACAAAATCCTGAAAGCCATGAAACGCCCTGCGCATCAGGAAAAGACCTTGGATCGTATCAAGAAATGGCGTGAAATCTGTCCGGACTTAGTTATTCGCTCAACCTTTATTGTCGGCTTCCCCGGCGAGACTGAAGAAGACTTCCAGATTCTGCTAGATTGGCTAAAAGAAGCTCAGCTCGATCGAGTTGGCTGCTTTGAATACTCGCCTGTAGAAGGCGCCACCGCCAACGAACTGGAAGACCACGTTCCCGATGACGTCAAAAAAGATCGCTGGCAGCGTTTTATGATTGTTGCCCAAAAAATTTCCGCCCAACGCCTGCGCGCCAAAATCGGCACCCAGCAGGAAATCCTTATCGATACTGTCGATGAAGAAGGCGCTATTGGCCGCAGTGTCGCCGACGCCCCGGAAATCGATGGTAAGGTCTATTTAGACGGCTTCACCGACGTCAAACCCGGCGATGCCATGGTGGTCAATATTATCGATTCTGACGACTACGATCTGTGGGCCGAGCCAGCCTAATGAACCTGTTGCTGCTGCGGCCACAAGATCTCGGCAATGATAATCGGGTGACGCTCTGCGACGAGCGCGCCCGACATATTCACCAAGTTCTGAAAGCTCAGTGCGGCGACAAGCTTAAAGTCGGTCTGCTCAACGGCCAAATTGGCCAAGCTGAAATCACGGCTAACGACGGCGATACCGTCAGCCTTACATTTGAATTACACAGCCCACCACCCGCAAAACTGCCGCTTACGCTTCTGCTAGCGCTACCTCGACCCAAAATGGCGCGGCGCATTATTCGCGCAGCCACCGAACTAGGTGTCGCTGATATCATCCTGCTCAATAGCTTTCGGGTAGACAAAAGCTATTGGCAAAGCCCTCTTGTCAGTGACCAAACCTTGCTTAACGCCATGGTCGAAGGACTTGAGCAAGCCGGTGACACCATTTTACCTAGGCTGCACCGCGCACCGCGCTTCAAACCTTTCGTAGAAGACGAATTACCCGGTTTACTTAAAGGCAAGCTTGGCCTACTTGCCCACCCCTACGCAGCAATAGCCACACCCACAAAAGTAGATCAAGCCTGCGTGCTCGCCATAGGCCCGGAAGGGGGATTTATTCCCTATGAATGTGAAAAACTGATTGAGGCTGGCATGCAGGGTTTCACTCTTGGACCGCGTATCCTAAAAACTGAAACTGCGGTATCGACGTTGATCGGCCGTCTGTTTTATTAAAAATACACTAAAAAGCCCTAAACAATTATTCATCAGGGCTTAGTTAATATTCACCTCTACCACAGGATCACCACATGGCTTTTACTGACAAAAATGCTGAACCCTATAGCGGTGACGACCTTATTCGCTATATCGACAAGGCCTTAAAGGTTAAAGCCCCTAAATATCTCAAAAAGAAACTTGGCTACAAACTGATCAAGCGTGTATTTAATCCCCAGCTTATCGACACAAAAAACATCCCTAACAAACCCTGTCTGTTCATTGCCAACCATGCCATGTACGCGGTTGACGGACCGATCATTGGCACGTCGATGATGGCGGAATTAAACCGCTTTCTACGCCCATTAAGTGACAAATTCATGTGGAATTCACTGAATGAAAACTTCTTGCTCAAGCAGGGCATAGTCATTGGCCATCCCGGCGTTTGTACTGCACTGATGGAAAACGGCAACGACCTTCTGGTCTTTCCCGGTGGCGCCCATGAGGCAACCAAGTCTGCCGACCAAAAATATACCCTGCTCTGGAAAGAGCGCTACGGATTTATCAAACTTGCAGCAAAACATGGCTATACCATTGTACCCACCGCTATAGTCGGCCCTGACGACTTTTACAGCCATTATATTGAAGGCAAGGATCTACCCAACACCTTGCTTGGTCGCGCCCTAAGAAAAGTCGGCATCCTCACCGAAAATACCCGCACTGACTTGATTGGCCCCCTGCCCGCTGGCGTATTTGGCACACTGATTCCCAAGCCGCAAAAATGCTATCTACAATTTTCCGCCCCGGTGGACCTCAGTAAGTACAAAGGCAAACCACTCGCCAAAAAGACCATGATCAATTTACGTCAGCAAGTCGCCGACGGCATCAATGGCATGATACCAACTCTGCTTGAGTTACGTGATCAAGAAAAATTACAGGGTGCTTGGATACGACGCTTACTGACCAAGTAAACACCCTTGACCTGAAGTTAAAGAGGCTGGCGATGCCGCCTCTTTTTTCGGTTTAAAAATTGTAAGCGATGCTTCTTCCAGCAGTCATGTCCCCATCGCTGGACTACTCGCTGAGTCTAAACCAGTATAAATACTCGTATTTTGCCAAACCTTGATCCGAACCTGATTTGTATTGGTATATAGTATTACTACGTTTGCACAATTGAGCGCAAAACCTCGTATAGCCTTTACGACTTTAGACTCAGGTGATGTTATGGTTTCCAAACGCCGTCTTTTTTACACACTACTGGGCTTCATCGCTTGGATTTCATATAGCCAAACCGCGCTGTCATGGCAGTGCCCAGAATATCTAAAAAAAATTCGCCCTACTCTTGAGGCGGGCAGTCTCAATCTATGTGACACAGTGCTTAGCGCCAAAGCGGTGTTGGTGGTGAATACCGCCAGTATGTGTGGCTTTACGCCACAGTTTGAGGGTTTGGAAAAGTTATATCAGGAGTTTAAAGGCCGGGGTTTATTGGTGCTTGGCGTGCCTACCGCCGACTTTGGCGGCCAAGAATATGATGATGCCAGTAAAACTGCCAAGGTCTGCCATGCCAATTTCGGTGTAAGTTTTCCGGTTTTTCATAAATCGTGTATTCGCTGCGACACCCCAGACCCATTACTGAGCCTGGTCGCCGAGGCAAGTGGCACGGCGCCAAAATGGAATTTTTATAAATATATCTTCGACCCCAGTACTGGCTCGGCAAGTAGTTTCAGCTCCGCGACCACCCCAGACACAGCCTCGTTGCGCAAGGCGATAACGGAACTGCTCGCCAAGCCGTGAATGCCTTGCCGCTCAACAAACATCAAGTAGTAAGGCTCAGCCTCCGCTTACTGCTACTAGTATTGGCTATTGCTGCCAGCGCCTGTACTGAGCCAAACACCCTTGATAAACAATGGCGGGACTACCACAACCGCTTGGAGCGCGTGCTGCAGCGGAAATCAACCGCGCTTGAGCAAGTGAATTTTCCTCGCCTGCCCCGCACCCGAGATGTCGACCTAGAATTTCATAATAGCGGTATAGATTTACTGGATTTTCTGCGTTTGCGAAACTGCGCCCTGCGCGACACCATTGCCCAGCGCAATAGTATTCTTGGTCGTCACGCTGACGCTGCTAGTCGATTAATATTTGATTTACGCTTTATCAGTCAAACCCCTGCCTGCCTGCAAACGCTTGAGAATGAGGGTTTAGGTGAGCTGGCAGCGCAATTGCGCAGTGCCGCCGAACTCAAACGCAAAGAATTGCCAGCAAGAATTTTTTCCGCGAGTTTTATCGGTCCCGAGTTTAGGGAGCTTTGGCACCAACCCATGAGCCTGAGTCATTATCCTCTCAGCGGCAAAGACCCCAGCATTGCCGCTCTCGCACGCTGGCAAGACTGGCAAGGCCAATGGCTGAATCAGCCCCAAGCTATGGCGCAGTGGTCATCCAGTGTATGGCAGGAATACAGCAATGCGATTTTATCCACCCTAGGAGAAATACGGCTAGGTAACGGTGGCAGTCTTATCGCCGCCCAATTAATCAACTTAAAGGGATTAACGACAGCCAGTGATATTATTCAACAGCGCATAAAGGGCAGGCCTCTTTGCCTTAAGCCCTCTCCTGTTCCGGCGGCTGAACACTTTCGCGGGGCCTTGGGATCTGTATTTATTGATCAACTACAAAAGCAGGCCAGCGCCATCAATCAACATCAATTTGCCCTGATGGAGATTATTGCAGAAACCGAAAATACCCTACTCGCGGCCATGAATACTAATGACTTAAGCATTCCAGCCGCGTTCATTGGCTGGCAAACCGAAAGAGATACCTTACTAACCGCCGCCAAGAACGCCCAGCGCGAACACGTCAGGCTGGCGGAGAAACTATTATCGCAATGTGGATTACAGCCAGGCAATTAGCGCCGACGTTTTTCCATCCGACGCAAAAACACTTCCATGACCGAGTCGTAGAGGCCATCACCCAGAAATAAATCTTCAACCCCTGAATCGATACTGGGATTGTCGTTCACCTCAATCACCACAACGCGGTTATCCGATTGTTTGACATCTACGCCATAGAAACCGTCACCGATTAATTTGCAGGCTTTGACCGCCACATCCAATACTTTTTTAGGCACATCATAAGTTGGCATGGTATCAAAACCACCGGACTGACTTTTACTGCTGCTGTGTTTATAAATTTGCCAGTGATTACGCACCATATAATAACGGCAGGCAAACAGCGGCTTGCCGCCCAATACGCCAATACGCCAATCGTAATCGGTATACATAAATTCCTGCGCCAGCAATAGCGCCGATTTATCTAGCAGGCGTTTGCTTTCCGATACCAGACTGTCCCAATCCTCTACTTTCACCACACCTCTTGAGAAAGCACCATCTGGCACTTTTAATACAATGGGGTAACCAAGGGTATCGGCAATACGTTGCAACTCTTCGGTATTGTCGCGGCGTAAAATTTCGGTTCGCGGTGTGGGTACTTTGTGGCTGCTGAGCAGATCTGCCAAATATATTTTATTGGTGCAACGCAGTATCGAGGTGGGATCATCGATCACTACTAAGCCTTCGGCGGCGGCCTTTTTGGCAAAGCGGTAAGTGTGATGATCCACCGAGGTGGTTTCACGAATAAACAGGCCGTCGTATTCCGGCAGGCGGAGATAATCTTTCTTGGTTATCATCTCTGCAGAAATACCGAGATTAGCCGCGGCCTTGACGAATTTACGCAGCGCGCCCTTGTCACTCGGTGGCAACTTATCTTCAGGATCAACCAATATCGCCAAGTCGTAGCGAAAGCTTTTACGCGCCTTGGGCTTGCGCCACATTTTGCTGCTAAAGCGCTCAAAGGTTGAGGCAAAGGCTTCCTGTTCATCGCCCGGTTTTAAAGTTTTTAAGGACACCACTTGCAACTTCTTAATCTGCCAGCGGCCTTTATTAAGCTCTAGGGTGATTTCGAGTAAAGGCGCGGGAAAACGTTCGAACACTGCCTTGGTGATTGGCGCATACTCCGGCGCCAAACTTTCACCAAACCAACTGCGGAAACTCAGGGTATCGCTGTTAGTTCCTGCTGGCAATTTGGCCAGTAGTGCGTCAACTCCCTCCAGCATAATATCGGACAAAGATTTACGGGCAATCTCGCTCAAGGTCGTCACCGAGGGCAACACATTATGATTGCGCGCTTCGGCCAATAGTGAGCAATAATAACCGGTGCCCAAGTAACGATAGCTGCGGCACAGATTAATGACCCGCACACGTTCGCCGCTGCTCTGACCTACTCGCTCCAAGTAGTCATCAAAGGTAATGACATCCTGACTGGGGCAATAAGGCGACCAATCTTTCAGGTCATCTACAACGACAAAAAACCGTGACATTTTCATCTCGCACAAAAGCCATCAATGGCTCGCATTCTGCAGGCAATTTATACCATTAACAATACACTCCAGATGATTGTCATCAGTAAATATTACGCAGTATGATCGCCTCTTTTACAGCTAAGCCAAAATCCCCCTTGAAGCGCAGAAATTTGCCGTGTTAATGGCAATTTAGTCCCTAGGCATCCACAATTCATATGAACAACCTCGCTGTTGAGTGATTTATGGCTACAAGCTCCATCCGCGCTGCCACCGAGCAGGATCTTGATTCCCTTGAGATCATTGAAAGCCGCTGTTTCAGTGGCGATAAACTATCGCGCCGCAGCTTTAAGAGCCTGATCAAACCTGGCCCCCACGCCACCTCTGTTCTGCACTGCGGTGGGCTGCTAGCAGGCTACAGCATCGTACTATTTCGCACCGGTACCAGTCTGGCGCGGCTTTATTCGATTGCCCTTGATCCTGACTTTAGAGGCCGGGGCTTGGCGCAGCAATTAATCGCGCATGTCGAAGCCCAAGCCAGAGCAAGAGATTGTCTGTTTATTCGTTTAGAGGTGCGCGATGATAATCCTGCGGCCATCGCCGTGTACAAAAAACTAGGCTATCAGGCCTTTGATAGCATTGCCGAATATTACGAGGATGGCCGCTACGCACTGCGCTTCGAAAAGCCCTTGCATGCCGAGACTCACACGGCGATCAGCGCATCACCGTCTTACTATCGACAAACCACTGAGTTCAGTTGCGGCCCCGCTGCCCTGATGATGGCAATGCGCGATATCGACCCCCTGGCGAGCTTAGACCGTCGTGAAGAATTGCAAATTTGGCGGGAGGCAACCACTATTTTCATGACCACCGGCCACGGTGGCTGCTCTCCTCATGGTTTGGCCCTATCGGCCCTACGCAGAGGCTTTGGGGTGAGCTTATATATCAACCGCAGTGGCACGCCCTTTATTGACAGTGTCCGCAGCGAGGAAAAACGCCAAGTTATAGATTTAGTTCACCAAGACTTTGTTGAGCAACTAGCCAACTACCCGGTACTCATTGAGACAAACCCTTTGGGCCCCAGCCAGTTTCGTGACATTCTTGAGCGTCACGATCATTTACTGGCGCTCATCAGCACTTGGGCACTTAACCGCAACCGCGCGCCGCACTGGGTTTATGTGAGTAAAACCGATGCGCATTTTGTGTATATTAGCGATCCTGACACCAATGACAGCCGCTGGCAAAGTGAAACCGATTTTATGCATGTGCCAATCAGCATCAATGCCTTTAT
Organism: Zhongshania sp.; assembly: GCA_047624025.1. Taxonomy (GTDB): domain Bacteria; phylum Pseudomonadota; class Gammaproteobacteria; order Pseudomonadales; family Spongiibacteraceae; genus Spongiibacter. The sequence goes on along the minus strand of JBLHPB010000002.1, from coordinate 21,054 downwards.
CAATATGGCCAGTTTTGGTCGCAATCGCCTTCGCTGCTTGATTGCCATTCACCCGGCCCATTCGCCCGTTGTAACAGAGCACGCCACTGCCCATGTCAAATAAGAATACAGACTCTTATCAGCAAGCAGTAAAACAACTGTCAGAATCTTTGATTGCCATCCAGAAACCCATTTTGATATTGGACGCAATCAAGTGGCCACAGGAAATTGAAAAACGTTTTTTTGCCGGTAATGCCGCTAAGCTTCCCCCAGTTGATCGCGATTACTATCAGCGCAACGCCCTCAACTTCAACCCAGATAGCAAAGCGCTTGAATTAAAATCTTTGCGTGACGATGTCCATCGCCGTCTGGGCAAGACCGACCCATTGGGTAAAATATTGGGCGAAACCATTGAGCAGTATTTGATTGTAATTGAGTTGCTTAAAAGTCGCGGTAGCACCGGATTCTTAAAGGCCAGCCGCGAACTCTACGGTTCAGCTCAGGATCATTTACGCGGTGACAAGCTAACCCTAATAGAAATGGGCCAGCGCCTCTGCCATATTTTTTCGCTGCCCGCCGCTAAACACCTCGCCGCCGCCTACCCTAAAAATATCAGCGCCCACGAAGCCGTACGGCAATTGGAAGTGCGCTTGGCGCCCTATTTTACAGACAGTGTTTTTAGCGTTAAGGAAACCGACGGTATCGTTTCTGATGCCTCTGCCGGTGGCGACTGCATCAAGGTCAATACTCACTCCTTGTTTTCTAGCTTAGATTTACAAGTATTGGAAGTTCACGAGGGCTGGGTGCATGTAGGCACCACTCTCAATGGTCGCAATCAGCCCTGGGCAACCTGGCTTAGCGTTGGTTCACCGCGAATTACCGCTCTGCAAGAAGGCCTTGCGGTATTGCTCGAAACTCTAACTTTCAGTTCTTTTCCGGCGCGGGCAAGACGCATCAGTGACCGAGTGGTCGCCATAGACATGGCCGAAAACGGCGCCGATTTCCTTGAGGTCTACCGTCACTTTGTCAGCCAGGGACTTAGCCAGCACGACAGTTATAAAATCGCTCAGCGGGTATTTCGCGGCGGCATGGTCGAGGGTGGCGCCTGCTTCACCAAGGATTTGTCTTATGTGAAAGGCTTTGTCGAAACAGTGAATTTCATTCGCAGTGCCATTCTGGCTGACAAACCGGAATTACTGCCCATGTTATTTTCGGGCAAGGTTGCACTCGACGACATTCCGGTGCTTTATCAATACCAGCAGACCGGCATGATCACCCCGCCCCGCTACCTGCCACCGATGTTTCGTGATCTCAATGGACTCTATGTGTGGTTTGGTTTTTCCAGCGGCATGGCACTATTGGATTTGGCGCGTATTCAGGAGCACTTCAAAATTCTTTTTGAACAGCATATTGATACCGGCAGTCACCTTCTCTAAAAGGGTAAATACGCGCAACCACAAAACCTAAAATACCAATGCATAAATACATACCAAAGGCACTACGCTTCATAGGTATCGATGCAAGCGCAGCATGGCGGTAATGTGCCAAAACTGTTACGCAATATTTCGTTATTTCATAATCGAATTACTCAGGAAGGGCGCGACATGGTAGCAACTATCATTCGTGTCGCATACGCGCTGAAGGTATTGAGGCTGAGGAGGAGTTACTTCAACTAAGTAAACTCGACTTTGATCAAATACAAGGTTTTCTGTTCAGTAAACCGTTACCGGCGAACCAATTTACAAAGCGCTTTCTATCGCCATCTTAAGTAAAACAAAGAACCTAGTCGCAGAAATTACGCTGCACACTCTTAGCCCCTCGCTTTATTATGAGAGCAACCAGAACGTCCACTAAGTTCGGTATGGCTCGGATATCCGCTATAGGTTCAGACTGTAAGAAAACTTGGCTGGGTGTTTCACTATTTTTGGGGAGCCATAAAAAAGCCCAGCAATGCCTTATCTTTATCATTACTGGGCGATTATCTGAGGAAAAACCAAGCCCCCACTTCCATTTAATCTTTTGGTAGGGCTTCTGTAAAACCTTAAGGGCAAATACTGTCAGTAGCCACAATGGTGAAGGTGTTTGAAATAGCCTGATAGGGCTGCGCCTCCTCAGCCATAAAACCAAGGGATGCACCTTCTACCCGCAATCGATAAGTGCCGGCTGGGGTATTGATTGGCGTCGTCCAAGTTACTAGTCCGGTGCCGCCGCTACTAGTCTGCGGGCGCTCTAGTGCCGCAGGGGGTTGCACTAGGGATTTCCATTCATAGAGTAATTCAGGTGTGCGATCTTCCTCAACTACCAGCCACTCCCCGCTTGCCAATTCCTTTTCGACGTAGACGTAGCTCTGCTGAATGCGCAGGTCATTACCGGGATGGCCCACCACAAATTCAGCTTCAAGTACCTCACCGGCAATAATGGCATTGGCCGGCTGAGTGACAACCGTGCCCGCAGCCCCGCTGGGATGAGCTGATTCACGAGGACCGGGCTTCAGTGTTAAATCTGCGCGAGCGCCGGGCGCAGGTGGCTCAGAGACAGCGGTTTGGCTGCGCATTGCGCGCGCGAGTTTCAACGATTCTTGCGCGACGGCGGCCTGTGTCCATGGGCCATAGAGCGTGGATGCACCTTCGTATTGTTGAGATGAATATTCTTCGCGGGTGGTGAGATAGTGAACGTAATCATTAACCAGCCCAGCAATAACCACGGTATCGACACCAACCGGTGCCAGCTCTTCGAGTAGCAGCGAGCGGATACGACGTGCTGACATGGTAGTGACTTCCCAGGGCAAACCCAGTAACGCGAAGTTGCCCACACGAAATAATTGAATCGGTAATTCCGAGCCACCGCGTGGCAACAAGACTGGTTTTTCGGCCTGGCAAGAATAGTCCCCTGAAAATGCCAGCAGCTCTGTCGAATTACACATAACGGCGGCTGACAAGGTTTGACCGGGAATTAAATCCTTGGGCCAGCCACCGGGAAAGCCTTCAAGTCGTGATCCGGTCAGCGTCGCAATATCGACCAGAGCCGCGTCGAGAATGGCCGGATCGTCACTGCACTTTAGGCCTTCCTGTGTGGGCCCTGGGCCGTCTTCTGCACCGGCGCCAAAAGATGCGCCAAGAATACCGTCACAGGTTTTCTTTTCCGCCTCATCTAACTCAGCAGGGTGTTTCAAACTCGCCAGTACGACAGGATCGTCGACGGTAATATCTGTAATGGCAATCCGCAAAAACTGATAATCCACCGGCCCAGTAACGGTGTTGCCGGTGCCATAAAGCTCGATCGCGCGCGCCAATTGTTTAATGCCGGAGATAGCATTGGCGTCTAAATCATTTTCACCGCCACCACGCTTGGAACTGGGATAGGGAAATTGTTCAATGGCAATATTGGGCGAAGCATCGCCTTCATCGGCTTGAGCAAAGGCGCCCACGAAAGTACCTGTAGCCGGGGCGGCGCGATAGTTGGTGCGCATTAATCGCTCGAAGCCAATCGACGCGTAGCCTTTCACATCGCCACTGACATAGTACTGAGCTGGACCAATGACGGTCGGATGCACACCGAACCAGTTAATCAAACCGGCAGCGGTACCGTCTTGACGATTCAGCTCCAACTGCACCATGCGCTTATTGACGTCGGTTTCTTCGCTGCGCGCGTTTAAAAACAGGTTTCGCTCCGCCTCGGTGTTTTGCTCGTAGGCAGGTTTGGAGCGATTTATATTGGTATTCAGTAACTCACCCGAAGACAGGGTGATACCGGCAGGTTCCGGATTGGCCAGCAGATTGGCATGCGCTTTAGTGATGGCTTGAACAATGCCGCCAGCGATAACCGCCAGGCCATTGCCTACGCCGGCCAGCCCAGTGCCGGGATCCGAATGCGTATGCGTCACCGAGAGCATGACGTTGTTCGCGTTATAGAGGCTGCTGAGTTCTTCGTTGGCGGCAATCTCAGCTAGCACCGCGTTGCGAACGCTGGCGCTCATCAACCCAGTATCAATTGAAACAAACATCACACGCTTGCTGTTACAGGGTGAGGCAATGGCAAACGCTCGGGCATAAACGCGAGAGTGCAGTGCGCTGAACACTTGCTGGGGATTCACCCAAGCGAGGCTGGCAGTATCGGCAATTGGGCCGGTAACATCGTGTAGACCGGTGCCGACTAAATACTCAACGTTACTTGAGCACTGCGCCGGACTACCTAGTGCGACAATGACGTCCACCTCCAATCGTCCCGGAGCATCTAATCCCTCACCGACAGACCTACGCAGGTCATTCATCACACATTGTGCGGCGTGTTCATCAGCTAGCCGCGATGGTGTCTGGGGCTCGACGGCAACTGCATTACTATTGCTATTAGTGCTTCCACCGCCACAGGCGGCTAGCACCAAGCCGAAGATCATCACTAATGCGGGTCTGCTCAGTACCATGCTACTTCACCTAAAGTTTGTGGGATACGCTATGCAGCAGGATGCCTCACCCTGCGCGCGTAAATATCTGCGACTTGATTCTAGCCTAGGGCCTAACCAAGCAGCTTGCCAGGGTATTCATGCAGAGGCTTAAACGACTAGCCGTGATATTCTATTCGCAACTTATCAACATTAAGGAGCCAGACCTTGCTCAATTGTGAAGTATTAGAACCGAAAGGCCCGGCAGACGCTGCCGTAATTTGGCTGCATGGATTAGGCGCCAGCGGCCACGATTTTGTTCCCGTGGTGCCTCATCTCGGCTTACCAGACAACCATGGTGTTCGTTTTGTGTTCCCCCATGCCCCAGAAATACCCGTCACGATAAACGGCGGCATGGTGATGCCAGCGTGGTACGACATACTCGCTATGTCGATTGAGCGCGAGATTGACCTAGTGCAGATAGAGTCGTCTGCCGCCGCCGTGGGGGAATTAATTCAACGCGAATTGGATGCCGGTATCGCAAGCGAACGTATCGTGTTAGCGGGTTTCAGTCAGGGCGGTGCAGTGGTGTATCACGCCGCACTTGCTTACCCCAAGCCTTTGGCGGGCTTATTAACCATGTCTACGTATTTCGCCACCGCCAAGGAAGTGAAGCTCTCGGAAGCGAACAAAGCCCTAGCCGTTCATATTTTTCATGGCAGCCAAGACCCCATGGTGCCTGAAATCATGGGCCATAATGCCAATCAAATTCTGCAAAGCATGGGCTTTACGCCAAAATACAGCAGCTATCCCATGCAGCACGAAGTCTGCGGGGAGGAAATTATAGATATCGGAAACAGCCTCAAAGACTGGTTACAGCTGGGTTAACAGCATGGCTGATGATGTGGGGCACTAAAAAGCCCCACATTTACATGCTTAGCCGTAAATACACAAATAAGCGCTATTCACTGCGACTTTAAGATCGAAATGGCTATTTGCCGGCACATCAAAACCCTGGCCTGCGGCAAATGTCTGCCAATTACTGTCGCCTGCCAGCAAGATCGTTAACGCACCACTCATTACTTCCATACGCTCTGCCGCTTCAGTGCCAAAACGGTATTCACCGGGGGCCATCACGCCCACCGAGGCCGGTTTACTGTCAGTGGCAAATCCCAATGACTGAACATTGTTGTCAAAATAGCTATTGTGCTTAATCATGAACATCCCCAAGCAATGCGAAAAAACGCGTCATAATACGCGTCCTTAGCCCTTGGCGCCAGTCACAAGCTTTTCAGACTTCTGCGCCTGCAGCTGATGATCACGACCGATATACAGATACATGGCTGGCACCACAAATAAAGTAAACAAGGTGCCAATGGTCATGCCCGAGGCAATCACCACGCCTAAAGAGAAACGGGATGCGGCACCGGGGCCCGATGCAGCAAGCAAGGGGAACATGGCGACGACCAACGCAGCGGTAGTCATTAAAATCGGCCGCAGCCTGATTGAAGCAGCATCCTCTATCGCATCGCGTTTACTGAGACCTTGATCCTGCAGGCGATTGGCAAAGTCGACAATCAAAATACCGTGTTTGGATATCACCCCGATCAAGGTCACTAATCCCACCTGAGTATAAATATTCAAACTCATGCCGGGTAAGTCGGTTAATTGCATACCATTGGTCATGGCTAAAATATTCAGCACTAACAATGCGCCACAAATTGACATGGGCACGGTCACTAAGATGATGAGCGGATCACGGAAGGATTCAAACTGCGCCGCCAGCACCAGATAAATAATCAGCATCGCGAAACCAAAGGTGGCTAACAAGGCTGAGCCTTCCTGCATAAACTGACGCGATGCCCCCGCATAGTCAATCTGATAGCTCGCAGGCATTTCTTCCCTAGCAATTTTTTCAAGTAACGCTAGCGCCTCACCTTGCGAAATATCCGGCCGAGGTACCGCCACAATGGTATTCGCCAACAACTGCTGGGCGTGAGGTATCGAGCGTGGCACCACCCTGTCGCGCAAGCTAACGACAGTTGACAGTGGCACCATGTCACCGCTACCGGTGCGGGTGTAAAAGCCACTCAGCTGATCAGGGTTTAAGCGCGATTCACGCTCTACTTGAGCAATAACTTTATAGGCGCGACCCTGATAGGAGAATTTATTGACCTCACCACCAGCCATCATGGCGGCCAAATCGGCACTTAGCGAGCGCATATCGATGCCGAGCAATGCCGCTTTTTCTCGATTAATTTCAAAAACCGTTTCTGGGCGATCAATATTGAGTTCGGATGAAACAAAGAAAAAACGATTACTCGCCATCGCTCGACTGACAACAGCATTGCCCACATCGGCCAGGGCCTGCGGATTAGAAATCGACTTCAGTACAAATTCAATGGGATAACCCTGACCCGGGGCAGGCAAGGCTGGGGGCTGAAATAAAGCAACCCTAACCCCAGGCATGGCGTTTAATTTGGTATTCACCTCAGCCGCAATTTGCGTCATGGTTTTTTCACGTTCATCCCAGGGTTTTGCCATCATCCCAGTAATGCCCATGTTGGTGCCGCCGGTACCTGCGGTAAAGGCAAATATATTAGTAATTATATCTTCATTAAGAATCAGTTCTTGATTCGCCATAAAATAGCGTTCGAAATATTCAATTGACGAGTAACCATCAACCTCAGTCATGGCTACCGCAAAGCCAAAATCCTCAGACGGAGCCAATTCAGATTTACTGGTGGTAAACAGGAAATAACATGACACCAGTACGATCAATCCGAAAACGCCAATCACATGACGTTGATTTAAGGCGCTGTGTAAAAGTTCACGATAACGTTGCCGCAAACTATCAAACTTATTATCCAAGTAAATAGCTAGACGATTTTCCTTACCATCAGCGGCATGCGAAGGCTTGAGAATTTTAGCGCACATCATCGGCGTCAGCGTTAGAGCAATCACACCAGAAATCACCACGGCTCCCGCTAAGGTGAAGGCGAATTCGGTAAACAAGGTGCCGGTGATACCGGTGAGAAAGCCTATCGGCGCATACACTGCCACCAAGGTAATAGTCATGGTAATAACCGGCCCGACCAATTCCCTAGCCCCAATCGTCGCCGCCTTCAGTGGCTCCAAGCCATCTTCAATATGGCGATGGATATTTTCCAACACAATAATAGCGTCATCCACCACCATACCGATGGCAAGCACCATGGCTAACAGGGTCAACAGATTGATTGAAAAGCCCATTATATACATAAAAAACAAAGCACCAATCAGCGACAGTGGCACCGTCACAGCGGGAATAATTGAGCTACGCATAGACCCAAGGAACAAGAAAATCACTGCCACTACAATGAGCACGGCTTCAATTAAGGTGGCACGAACATCCTCAATAGCACTGGTCACATAGGCCGTTGAATCAAAGCCGAGCTTGCCGTTTAGACCCTCAGGTAAAGCCGCAAATATTCCAGGTAAATGTTCGCGCACCTCTTCCATTACATCCAGTAAATTAGCATTGGGGCGAACCGTCAAACTGACGAAAATACCCGGCTTAGTATCCCAAAATGCGAGAGAATCATATGTTTCTGAACCCAGTGTCACGGTAGCCACATCTTCCAAACGCACCAAACTACCGTTTTCAGAGCGCAGCACCATTTTGCGAAACTCATCAACTTGATGCAGATCGGTCTCCGCAGACAAACCCACTTTGACATAATTGCCATTGGTTTCGCCAACCGCAGATAAGACATTTTGCTGGCGAATGGCAGTGATCACTTCACTCGCGCTGAAATCATAGGCCGCCAGTTTCTCGGGCTGCAGCCACACCCGCATCGCGTAATTTTTGGCCCCCAGCACATTAACGGTTTCTACACCGGAAATAGCTGATAACTCAGGCTCGACGACCCGAACAATATAATCCGTTATCTGACTATCAGTAATTACATCTGAATAGAAGGCAATGTACATGGCCGCTGTGGCACTGCCTTCCGCCAACTGAATAACAGGATCTTCTGAGCCTTCCGGCAACTGATTTCGTAGCTTACTCACTTTGGCGGAAATTTCCGTGAGCGCTTCATTAGGATCTTTATCAAGGCGCAGATTGGCGGTAATCACCGCACTGCCCTGTACCGAATTGGAGGTTAAAAAATCAATACCGTCAGCCGAGGCGATCTCGCGCTCCAACGGTGTCGTCACAAAACCCTCAACCAGCTTTGCATCTGCGCCGGGATAGACAACTGCCACGCTCACCTGGGCATTTTGTAATTCGGGATACTCGCGCAAGGTCAGATCTAGGCCCGCACGTAAACCCAAAAAAAATATAACCAAGCTGACGACCACTGCCAGCACTGGCCGTTTTATAAATATATCAGTGAAATTCATCGCTACTCTCAGCTCGTCGCCTTAACATAAAAAGTCTGCTAGCCCTGCTCACACAGAGTACTTAACCGGCAGATGGCATGGGCGAAAGCTCCGGCTCAGGAGCATTGTTATTATTGATTATCACTGGCTGCTTATTGCGCAGCTTTAGCAATCCGGCACTAGCGACTTCCGTACCAGGCTCTAAACCTGAGGTGACAGCAATAAAATCGCCGCGCGCTTCGCCCAAAGTCACTATCCGCTGAATGACTTCCTTATCTGTATAGGGCATATCACCTTTATTACTCTCAGGTGGTGGCGCGTCTGGATTAGCCTGCACCACGTAGACCGAGTCGCCGTAAGAGGTGTAATTCACCGCCGTCCGAGGAATAACCGTGACGACATTCTCGCCAGCCAACGTCAGCGTTACCGTCGCAAACAAGCCCGGTTTCAAGCGCAAATCACTATTGCTCAAACGCGCCCGTAAATCGACATTGCGGGTTTTGGAATCTATTTTGGGTTCAATCGCAGTAACCACGCCTTGGAAAGCGTCATCTGCAAAGGCATCAACTAACACCGAAACCCCCAGACCGGACTCCAATTGGCTTAAATAACGTTCGGGAAGAGCGAAATCGACATCAATGGGGTCAAGCTTTTGCAGAGTGACGATGGTGGTGCCGCTGCGCACATACTCACCAATATTCACCCGCCGTATACCGAGCTTACCATCGAAGGGGGCTATGACTGATTTCAGCGCCAATCGGCCTTTTTGAGCATCAACCGCAGACAGCGCGACATTGGCCTCGGCCAAAGAAGTATCAAACTCGGCTCTGGATATAGTTTTACTTTTATACAATTGTTCGGCGCGTTTGCGATTTAAACCAGCCAATTCCGCCTGGGCTTGCAGGCGCTTTAATTCACCTTGCTCGCTGGCGGCTGACAGTCTCAGCAACACCTCACCGCGCTTTACCGCATCGCCGGAATCAAAATTAATCTCGGTCACCACCCCGTCCACTTCGGCGGTAAGATCGGCACCATTCACCGCAACCAAGCTGCCCACCGCGACGAGACGATTGGACCAAGTCATGGTTTGTGATTTAGCACTGGCAATTGCCACTGGCGGAGGCGGCATGGAATTCATATAGTCGTTCATCATTTTATTGCCGAACCACTTCATGCCAAACACGCCGCCAAAAACAAGCGTACATAACACCAGCATGATTACCATCCGCCTGCTCATATTACATCCTTATACGTCAAACATTTATGTTAAAAAAACGTACAACCCAGTGAATTGCATAAATGAGTTGCGAAAACTGTACTATTTCGAAAGACTGGCCGAGTACTAGGTAGCGGGTCAGAAAACGTAGCATTATCAGTATCAAAGATCGAGAGTTAACTGGCAATATTACACAGGCTTAATCGTTACAAAGAAGTAAGTGTCGGTACAGGTGGTTTCATGGTAGGCCAGAGTGGCAAAGCACGTCTAATAATAGCAGCTGTGTGCGAATAAACAGGGTATAAAGCCCGTCTTCGGCACCTTGAACATAGGAAGGTGGGCGGGTCAATTGACGTCAGTATGGTCTATGACCATTACTGCAATTACGCCGCGTTTTTATGCTTAACAAGCTTATTGATGGGACATGGCTCAATTGCACTCCCAACTGAAAGGGCATCCCTGCCCGTCTCTAATCACCGGCTTATTTCGATAGCCCGCCTTTGCGCAGTACAAAGCGTATTGCGCCACCGGTAAGCGAGCCGACTTTACAAATCATAACTGATTTAGCAAAGTCCTAAATCAGTTATGAACACCGCCATCAACCTTAACCACTTCACCGGTCATGTGCGCGCCATCTTCGGAAGCTAACATGGCGATAACAGCGGCAACACTTTCCGGAGCACCAAACTTGCCATCAGGACGGGACAGATGCGTGAACAAATCAAAATCGAAGCCACCCATGCTCTCACCTTGAGCAGTCACCATTGGTGTCATTATGCCACCGGGAGCAACCGCATTCACCCGCACGCCTTGCTTGAGGTATTCCCACGCTAAGGTCCGTGTTAAAGCATAAACGCCACCCTTACTCGCCGCATAAGCCGCCATATAGGGATGACCAAACTGAGCCGATGTGGAGGCTGCATTAACAATCGTTCCCTTGGTTTCCAGCAGCGCAGGCAAAGCCTCACGGCAGCATAGAAATGTGCCGATTAAATTAACACTCAGCACTTGCTGAAATAAATCCAAAGTCAATTCGGTGGTGGGTCCAGAGCGTAAAATCCCGGCCATATTCACTAAGGAATCAATTCGTCCCTCAGTTTTCAAAACATCAGCAATAAGGCCTTTGACCTCATCCTCACTCGCAACTGAGCAAGTGTAGGCACGTACACTGCCACTGAGATCAGCGGCTTTGGCTACAGTTTTCGCCAAACCCTCGGCATTCATATCAACAGCTATAACCGTTGCACCCTCAGTGGCCATTCTCATCGCGGTGGCCTGGCCGATACCCGAGCCAGCCCCGGTAACGATAACTACTTTGTCGCTAAAGCGCTGCAATGCCGCCATTTTATTCGTCTCGCTAGCCATTGTGTGTCTGTCCTTTATTAATCAGGCGAATCAAATCCCGGCCAGATGAATGCTGCTCATCAAATGCCTAATTTGCAAAGCGATGGATTATATCGGCGATTGTAACTGGCCGCATGATCCATTCGGAGGACTCCCACGACGAGGATGTGAGTTTCGAGGGTATTATTCTGTGGCTCAAGGAGGTGAGCAGCCGCGCTTTATGTCTATTGGAAATTTACCGAGATGCTTTCAATTTACAGCTTATGGACCGCAAGAAGCCGTCACCGCTTATTACTGGCAACTGAAAAATATTTCGATTATAGCTTGCTAAGTGCTCTATCAAAAGCCGCCAACATCTTAACTCTGCGGGGCTTCAAGCTGATATTTGTATGTACTATGCGTAATAATACCGGGCCGTTTTTCGCGCAACACTAAGACATCAATATTCCGCAATGCCAAATTGCGGCCAGACTCAGCAGTCTGGCCGCACAATCACTATCAAGCCACCCGATGCAAGGCACACACCTTATTGCCAGATGGGTCGCGTAGGTATGCTAGATATAACTTGCCTAGAGCACCTTCGCGTATACCTGGCGCATCTTCGCAGCTAGTACCGCCATTCTCTAAACCCGCCGCATGCCATGCATCCGCTACTGCGGGGCTGTCAGCGGCAAAACCAACAGTACTGCCATTACCGCAGGACGAAGGTTCACCGTTGATCGGCGCGGTCAAGGCGAAAATACCAGTTTTAGTGAAATAGAAACACCGACCACGTTCATCTATCACGCCGGGCTCATGGCCCATAGTCGCCAAGATGGCATCGTAAAATTTCTTAGACGCCTGAACATCATTTGCGCCGATCATTATGTGACTGAACATAGCCTACTCTCCTCGTTTAAAACCTAAAGCTGACCCACTATAGCAGCTGGCAGTCGAAACCGCTTACCCAAACCTTAGCCTAAAGGGACAACAGTATCCGCAATCGCTGCACTCTCTGAGTGGACGTCACCGCGCGCTATTGCCTTGAGATACTGGCGGCGCACTACTGCCATTCTCACTCATCATTGGCGCTAACACTGGCTGAATAATTTTCAGTAATTGCGTTGCCAAGCCACTGGTAAATTCAAATCCCGCGGCTTGTGCCCCACCCACGTGGGCGAGAATAACGCCAAAGAATCGATCACCAATGTAAAAACTGAATAGTGCATTGCGGTTGACTACTTCCTCACTAATAAGGCGCCCACCAGCACCGTAGGATTTCATGCGATGATCACCGGTGCCAGTTTTACCACCGACTTGAATCGCTTGGCCATTTGCGTCAACAAACAAACCCTTTAGGCGTCGGGCAGTGCCGTTTTCCACCACACCCGCTAAGGCATTGCGTACGGTCTGGCTTATTTCCGTAGATAGTACGCGCTGCGCTGCTGCAGGCGCGTAAGCGAAACTGGTTTCATAGGGTGTACCTTGAGCAAAGTGCAGACTGTCAATTTGGCGAAAGGGAATTCTTACGCCATCATTCACCAGAATTCCCATTAACTCGGCTAGGGCCGAAGGTCGATCTGCCGACGCCCCAAGCGCACTAGCCAGGGACGGCACCAGACTGCTAAAGGGGTAGCCAAGCTTTAGCCACTGCCGATGTATGGCAATAAAGGCATCACGCTCAAGGAGTATGCGTATGCTGCGGTCTTGGGCGCGCTGCTTGCGGGACTTGGTCAGCCAAGAATAGGCATCCTGGCGAATTGCTGCGCTAGCTTCCAACATTTTACTATGAGCAATATCAGGACTATCCAGTAAATATTTTACCAGCCACAACTCCAGTGGGTGCATTCGCGCTAGGTACGCTCGGTCATTGCTGTTAAAACGATCTGGATCGTATTGATTATACAGCTTGGCAATATCAACGTTGGCGAGTTCAGCTGAAGTCAGACGCAATTTCAAAAATTCTGTTAAAGCAGCCTGATCAGCATCGGGGCGCACCGAGCGGAAAGTCACCGTTAGTCGACCAGGAAAGGGCTTGGTGCGACTAGCAAGGTGAGCAATGATTTCTGTATCGTTCAGTTTTTGATATTGTTTGTAAAACTGATTGAGATAAATATTACCTTCCAACTCGGCAAAGCGATGCAGATAATCTTTGCGACGTGGCTCTGCGCGGTCGAGTAGAACCTCACGTGAGCCCGGAATCTCCATGATGTAGTAACGGGCCACATCGCGCATCATGCGAATAAAAACCAGATTAACTGAGCGATTTAAGGCGTCGGCAACGGTGAGAACCCGCGAATTATCTGATTTATCGAAGTTATGAAATCTGTGTAGGCCTCCCGCCGTAAAAAAAGATTCGCCAGGGCTGGCGGAGTAGCTACGCTGCATAGCCGCATTAAGTAGCGGCAATAATTCAATTTTAGCGTTAGCAATAAGTTGATCTAATGCCCACTGTCGCAATGGATCTTCCGCAACGCTACGGGCAAACATCAGCTCTTTACGGGATAGTTCACGATATTTATTGTAAACATTTTCAATAATTTCGAGATAACTGATCAATGTACGCAGTTTTGCTGTGGAACCGAGATCCAATTTCGAACCGGTATTCATATCAAAAGGCATATTCATATTATCAGTCTGCACCCGCAGCACATTGCCACCGGGTGTGCGCTCATAAAGCAGCACGCTATAGCTCAGGGCGCTAAGCTGTCCCTCCCGCAGCAACCTGTCACCGAGCAAACCTGAGCTTTTAGCGTAATCGAGATTAGTGGCTTGCTTCAACAGGCCTTCGACTTTGGCTTGAGTGTCACCAGCGATGGTGGTTTTAACACTCAAGTCCAGTCTATCAAGGGTGTACAAACTATTGACGCCCAAGCGTGCCAGTAGTTCCTTGCGCACATTATTGACGGCTTTTCTCATGACGTAAGGGGTGGGCGACAGCAAGCTTTTCCGCTCAACAAAACTCAGCGGCTGCGCCATTGCGGCGTCCCTCAACGATTCACTAATAACGCCGTTTTTGGCTAAAACACGCAGATAAGCAGTAGTCAAATCCTCGAGTTCGGCGCGGCCACCAAGAAGGTAAAAGGAGGGTCTGCGCTGAGACAGCAGCAAACTCAAAGCAGCCTTATACACTCTCGCTTTTTCATTGAGACCAACGCTGTCAACTGGCGCAGTCAAAACCCGGTTGGCGTAATTAAAATCGTAGCCATACCACTGTTTTAAGCCATCGCCCATGCCGTGAATCTCGCCGTAGCCAGCGCGACCGGAAAGCGGCGTTGAATTCAGATAGCTCAAGACGATTGACTTTCTGGCATCTCGGCTGGCCATGCCCGAGTTGTAATAACGCACGCTAGCCGACACCAACTGACGCAGCTTTTCATTGTGGTCATTGGTCAGGCCTCTCGGCGAGTAGCGGTATTTCTCCATTTGGGTTGCTAGAGTGCTGCCGCCTGGGCCAGATTCTCCGGGGTTTAGGGCCCGCGAGAGGGCTGCCTGCGCCAAGCGATCCCACTCCACCACCGGATTCTTGGTGGGACTTCTTTCAACGAGTAATTCGCGATTTTCAATAAACAACAAAGATTTTAAAAGCAGTGCTGGGATGTCTACAAAACTGCGGTAGATGTTTTCTGGCTCACGAGAGGAGAAGAGTGTATCGCCCTTGTCACCAAAAATCGTCAAGCCCGTCTGCAACGGGGTTTGATAAGGCGGATTGCCACCCCAGCGACTGTATTCTAGTAACGGATCGGAGAACCGTGATTGATGACTGATGGTATAGCCATTTCTCTGTAGGCGGGCACTTATATCCGCTAGTCGGGTATAACCATTCTGAATATTGTAGGGGCCGTGATTAGGAAACCAGATATTGTCGGAGGGCCCCTCTTTAATTTCAAAATTGAGACTGGCCGCCAGCTTGGTGAAATAGTTCGACTGAAAATACGAAGTCTTATACTCAAAAACTCCTACCGCTATTAGCGCCACAATGACAAGCAGTGTGACGTACAAAATGCTCTTCTTAACGATCTTCCAGGTAATCACAATAGTAAAGCCAAGCCCCGCCAGATAATCGCAAACCACTACATATTAGCAAGTGATTAAGATGTAAAGCACCGCCAATGCAAGTGGCGGAAAATTGGACGAGGAGCATAATCCAGAGACGGGGTATTCGATAGTGCTTACGCAAATATATTTGTGTTCACGACTGACAATTCAATGGCGAGCCCGCGTCAGCATGGCATTGCCATCGCTATAATCTGTATCACTCATAAAAAAGGGCAGCTCAAAGCTGCCCTTGCATTGATATTTAGCTAATTAGATGCGCTCGATAATAATGGCAGGTGCCATTCCACCCGCCGCACACATGGTGACCAAACCACGCTTTAAATCGCGACGCTCCAACTCATCCAGCAGCGTGCCAATAAGCAAGGTGCCCGTTGCACCAATGGGGTGACCCAGCGCCATGGCGCCGCCATTAACATTGACTTTGTTACGATCCAGTTTGAGGTCGCGAATGTATTTCTCAGCCACGACCGCAAAAGCCTCGTTGATCTCAAACAGATCGATATCGTCAATCGACAAACCGGCTTTGGCCAATACCTTTTTGGTTGCCGGCACTGGCGCGTTGAGCATAAGCGTGGGCGAATCACCCATATTGGCCATGGCGACAATACGAGCACGGGGCTTAAGGCCATTCTTTTTGGCGTATTCGGGCGAGGTCAGCAAGATAGCACCCGCACCATCGACCACACCAGAAGAGTTACCACCGTGGTGGACGTGGCTGATTTTTAAATCCGGATACACCTTGTGAATAAGACCACCATACGTCGTACCCGCTTCATCCAAAGGTATATTGGCGATTTTCTCAAACGCGGGACGAAGCTCAGACAACGCCGCCAAGGTCGTGCCGGGGCGCGGAAACTCTTCTTTATCTAAGGCCAAGCTGCCATCGGCACGGTAAACCGGTACCAGACTTTTATCAAAGTGACCGCCAGCAATAGCCGCTGCCGCGCGCTCTTGGCTGACAACCGCCAATTCATCCAGCGACTGTCGCGAGATTCCTTCCAACGTCGCAATAGCATCAGCACAAACCCCTTGATGAGGCTGGGGATGCAATTCACGCAGCAGCAAATTGCCTGAATCCATAAACGGCGACGCGTCATTGCCATTACCATAGGTCGACATCATCTCGGTGCCACCGGCAATCACACACTCTTCAAACCCAGCGCCAATAGTGGCGGCAGCCAAGTTAACGACGGTAATACCTGAGCCGCAAAAACGATCCAAGGTCACCGCACTGCTGCGCACATCATAGCCGGCCGTGAGCGCCGCCATACGCCCCAGATCGCCGCCTTGAGTGCCGCGCTGGGAACTGGTACCCCAGATAATATCGTCCACTTCTGCGGTGTTGAGATTATTGCGCTCAGCAATGGCTTTCAGTACGGTCGCACCCAGTTGCTGGGGGTGGATATCTGCTAGGGCGCCTTTGCCTAACTTTCCAATTCCGCGCGGGGTGCGGCAGGCATCAATGATCCAAATTTCTGTCATGGCATATTCTCTCTATTGGTAACGGTCAACTCGCACATCCAGAACTGGATTTACTTACCCTTCCAGTTAGGCGCCCGCTTCTCTGCAAACGCGGTTGCGCCTTCAATAGCGTCATGGCTGGAAAAAACAGCATTGGCAATGACCGATTGCTTGGCAAACATCTCCTCGCTTGACCAGTCTTGCGACTCGTTAACAATCTGCTTGGAAGCGAGCACAGCCATAGGACCATTTGCCGCAATCGATTTAGCCAGACTCTTGGCCCCTTCCAAAGCGCCACCCGCGGCAACAACACGATTTACCAGCCCCAACTCATAGGCGCGCGTGGCGTCAATAAAGTCACCGGTTAAGGCCAACTCCATGGCAATACGGGAAGGAATTTGCCGTGGCAGACGCATCAAACCACCGGCACCAGCAACCAAACCGCGCTTGGTTTCAGGTATACCAAACTTGGCATTATCGGCAACCACAATCAGGTCGCAGCTCAGCGCCAGCTCACAACCCCCGGCCAAGGCATAGCCTTCAACCGCGGCGATCAAGGGCTTTTTGGGACCCTGCTCACACAAGCCTGCAAAACCTCTGCCCTCAATCATTGGTAGCTCACCGGTGACAAAAGCCTTCAGATCCATACCGGCACAAAATGTATTGTCGGCGCCGGTAAGAATGGCGGCACGGATGCCGTCGTTAGCATCCAGTTCCTGCATCGCGGCGGCGATGCCCTTGGCCACATCCAGGTTGACTGAATTCTTGGCTTTAGGACGATTAATTGTGACGATCATGACACCATCTTCAACACTGACTAAAACTGCATCGCTCATTGGAGCATCTCCTATTTATCAACAAAGGCCATATCTAGCTAGGCCCGAATATTTTTTCGATCTTTGCCTAAGTAAGAACCAAGACTTAGCGGCCCCAAAACACTGCGGAGCGCTTTTCTATAAATGCCAATACAGCTTCTTGGGAATCTTCCGTGGCGATACACCTGATCTGAGCTTTAGCTTCAGCCACCACAACTTCTGCATAGCTTTGAGTGCTGGCATTACGCAACAGCTGCTTGGCTTCACGCAGTGCAATCGGCGGGCGCTGAGCCAACTCCGCAGCCCATTGCTGGGCAGTTTCCAGCACATTCTCAGCAGGCGCTAAACGCGTAATAAGACCCGCATCCAAGCAACCCTGGGCATCCAGCCGACCACCTTCAGCAATCAATTTATAGGCGCGCTGATAACCTAATTTTTGGATTAAGATCGACGTTAAACCACCGTCTGGCACCAAACCGATATTTGTGAACGCCATGATCATACTGCCCTGCTCCGCCATCACAGATAGATCGCAGTTCAATGCAAAGGCACAGCCAATACCGGCCATAACACCTGGATTGGCGGCAATCACGGTTTGATCCATGTCAGCAAGCAGCTTCAGGGTGGGCCAGTATTCATCCATCAGGATGCCGTCAACCGTCTGCCCAGGCAATAGCCCCTCATTTAAATCTGCACCCGACGAGAAGCCGCGACCGACGCCCCCCAACACCACTACGCGAATATCACTGTTCGAGGCAACTGACTGCAAGGCCTCATATAATTCACAACGCAACACTCGATTAAAGGAGTTAAGCGATTCCGGACGGTTGAGAAGGATGGTCGCCACATGACCTTGTCGACTTACCACTACGGTCTGTAAAGCACTCATCAGCGATCCTTTTTTATTAGATTTAGAAAGCCCCCTATTGGGGGCAGGGATTAGCACATGCTTAACGAGGCTGCATACGAATGGCGCCATCGAGGCGGATACACTCACCATTCATGTATTCGTTTTCTGCCATCATGACCGACAGGTGGGCAATCTCATCTGGGCGCCCCAAACGCTTGGGGTTAACCACACTGTTTTCCAAAGATTTATAAGCAGGCTCTGGCAGCATATCAAACAGCGGAGTGTGAATAAGCCCCGGCACAATGGTGCACACACGAATGCCGTAAGATGCCAAATCGCGGGCCATCGGCAAAGTCATTGCCACAATACCGCCTTTAGAGGCACTGTAAGCAACCTGACCCACCTGACCTTCATAGGCAGCGACTGATGCTGTATTGATGATAACGCCCCGTGCATTGTCGCCGTCATAGGGCTCGTTCTTAGCCATTTGCTCGGCCACTAAACGACAGACATTGAAGGTGCCAACCAGATTGACGTTAATCACATGCTTATAGGCATCGAGCGGAAACGCCCCTGCTTTGCCAAAGGTTTTAATGGCATTGCCAATACCTGCATAATTATTACAAATATGCACTGCGCCATAGCGAGCAATCACATCGTCGATAGCCACTTTGACAGAATCTTCATCAGCGACATTGACATTATTGAAGCTGACGTTTTCGGCGCCCAACTCGGCAATAATCGCATTAGCGCGCTCAGCGTTCATGTCGAAAATGGCAACTTTTGCGCCCTTGGCCACGTAAGCCCGCACGGTTCCTTCGCCCAAACCAGAAGCGCCACCGGTGACGATGGCGACTTTACCTTGAATATCCATTATTTCTCCTCGCTTTATATTTTGAGCAATTTGCTCACATTAATGTCATTTAATTTGGCACGTTTAACGGCCGAAAACCGAACGCACCCCAAGCCACCAAATCCCTCATCAGCCCAGGCAATAACCCTACCCAGCTATTCTTTAAACATCTCGCGAGGGACTTGGCGAAAAATATTTTAGTCTTCGGTAAAACAGACACGATTGATATTCATTATATCAAGTCATTACAGCGGCATATAATCCCGTAGCTAGGCATGATCAACAATGATTTTGGCTTACAATTTACTGACATAATATTACACTCGAAAAATCAACTTCCAGACGATTTCAGAGGAAAAAATAAATAACATCGGTACTACTCCAATTTAATGCCCTTCCAAACCACCAAATACAACAAAATATTACAATGATCACAGGCATATCAACACTGATGTACAATTAAAATTGGTAAAGTCATTAAGAAGCCAATTCGCTATAATTGCACACTTCAACTCAGCCACTTTTCATTGCTCCAGAGGGAACATCCTATGCCTTCAGATCCAATCGTTATCGCCTCCTATGCCCGCACTCCTATGGGTGGCTTACTAGGTGACTTTGCCTCGGTAAAAGCAACTGACCTCGGCGCCGCCGCGGTTAAAGCCGCTGTTGCACGCTCAGGTGTCAATGCCGATCAGATCGATCGCATCTATATGGGCTGCGTACTTCCCGCCGGTTTGGGCCAAGCCCCCGCTCGCCAAGCCGCACTAGCCGCAGGACTACCTCGCTCAGTCCAAGCCACCACCATCAATAAAGTGTGCGGCTCGGGTATGCAGGCCATTATCTTTGCCTACGAGACTATTTCGGCAGGCAATGCCGACATCATTATTGCTGGCGGCATGGAGTCGATGAGCAATGCTCCTTACCTGTTGCAAAAGCACCGCACTGGCGCCCGTGCCGGCCACGACACTGTCAAAGATTCCATGTTTTTGGATGGCCTCGAAGACGCCTACGAGCAAGGCACGTCTATGGGTATTTTTGCCGAGAATACTGTCAAGAAATTTGGCTTTAGCCGCGAAGAACAAGACAACTATGCGATCGAAAGCCTGAGCCGCGCCAAAGCGGCGATTGCCAGCGGTGCCTTTGAAGGTGAAATCGTTGCCGTCGATGTCACCACGCGTAGCGGCAGCCAAACAATTTCAATTGATGAACAGCCGGGCAAAGCTAAACCGGAAAAAATCCCAACGTTAAAACCTGCCTTTATCAAAGACGGCACCGTCACTGCGGCAAACTCTTCGTCCATTTCTGATGGCGCCGCCGCCGTCGTGGTCACTCGCGCGAGCGTTGCCGCTCGCCTAGGCATGACCGTGGTTGCTCAAATTATCGGCAGCGACTGCTATGCCCACGAACCCGGCGACTTCCCCAGCGCGCCAGTGCCAGCAATACAAAAACTGCTGAAAAAAATCAACTGGACTGTGAATGATGTTGATCTGTTTGAAGTCAATGAAGCCTTTGCCGTCGTGCCCATGATTGCCATGCGCGAGCTGGGTATTCCCCACGAAAAAATGAATGTTAACGGCGGCGCTTGCGCCCTCGGTCATCCGCTTGGCGCCTCCGGTGCGCGCATTGTCACTACTCTACTTGGCGCCCTGAAAGGCCGTGGCCTGAAACGCGGCGTTGCTGGTATTTGCCTCGGTGGCGGCGAAGCGACAGCACTAGCCATTGAGCTAATGTAGCAATATATTTTTATAACTGTAC
>JBLHPB010000001.1:0-77863 GCA_047624025.1 Zhongshania sp. | reverse complement strand
ATAGTTATTGACTCGGGCTTCGCCCTGGCCAAGATCAAAGCTCATGTCTAGGCGGGGAGTGGGCAATACTTGTACATCGGTAATATCGCTCTCGATGGGGCCACACGCGGTAAAACAGGATATATCCTCAACTAGAGCGGTTACATTCAAGCTTAGTAGATTGTTTACACTTGAGCTAATGGTGGCTACGGCTGGCTCGTCAAATAGTGCTTGTAAGGCTGTAAGTACCGGGCCGGTAAAGGGCAAGTCTACCGAGATAAAGGTTCTGACTTGCGCGGTGCGGACGTAGATTTGATCTTCGCCATAGGGATCATTTTTAGCCTCTTCAGGATTGCCAGTGGCAATAACCTGGGGGGCCTCAATGACCTTTACGCGAATGGTTGCTCCGGCCAAACCCAGCAAGTTAACTGGGACATCAGCAATAAATGCACTTTCAGAATTGGCAAGTTGCAGGCTACCTTGGATAAATTGCATGGCCTGTATGCCGACATCCAGCGCCTCATCAGGGGACGCTGCTTGAGCACTTAATAATTGGCCTATCTGAACTGCTGGGATTGCTGCGGGGACAGCCTGTGCAATATCTCGTGAGGTAGTGGCGGCCAGTAAATTGCCATCGGCCTGCAAAACATCCGCGGTAATGTTTAAAAGATCACCGAGGCCAATAGATAAGGCCAAGACTTCATCGTATTTTCCAGCTTCAATACCAAGATCCGCGCCCACTCCGTCCAGAAAGCTTTTAACGTTTAAATCAGCGCCAAGCAGACTGTCCCAACCCGCTGCGGTAATGGTGAGGTTGGAGTCTATAAAGCCACCTAGTGCAGTGTTCAAAATCTCGGACTCAGCGGGTGTAATACTTACCGAGGTACTGCGGATAATGAGTTTGCCAATGGGTTGGCAGGCTGAAGCTACCCCCGTTTTACTAACGGTTATAGTGCTGCTGCCATTCGGTGTGAAAAGTTCAAATATTGACGCGGTGATGTCGTAATTTAAAGTAACCTGGATGGCTTTTCCGCTAGGGTCTGTGGTAAATACTTTGGTGGTATTGCCATTTTCATCAGTGACAGTATTACTTTCACCATCAGTGAGAGCGCTGATTCTACCCAAATTAACAGTGATGTTTTCACTTGTGCCTAGAAAGTTATTGCGAGTAGCCGATAATACGTCTTGAGCTATGGCCAATCGGGCGGCTGAATCCATTGTCTGATCGCGACAGTAGAGTAGAGATGTTTCCAATGCGGCCAAATCGGCATTTTTTTGCAAGCTGCGTTTTTCATAAAAAATTCGACCAGTGTCCACGGCAAGCGCTAAAAATAATATCGATGAAATTAGCGTTAATACCGCAAGCAAAGTCATGACACCGCGCTGATGACGGATGTTAGATGTTGGCTGACAGCGTTGCATTTTCATGGCGGACCCTACTTGGAGGAAAATTCCTCATCGATAAACTTGGCAGGAATGGGCTGAGTAAAAGATTTTACATAGCGAGTATAAATTTCACTGCGGACTTTACCTGGTAAATGCTGTTCTTCGTTACTGGCAACAGCGCCGGAACGCTGCAAGGCCAATAAACGACCAGCGTCACTGCTGGGCTCCGCTTGATTACTTGCTGGCGTGGCATGCAGCGTTAACGGCAGTGTAATAGCAATGGCTGCAAGGGTTTTAACTAGACTACTCATAATGGTGCCTCATGTTTGATGGTATTGGTGTCAGCTAGCGTGGCCTTGTGAAAAGTTTGGGCTTTGCTAAGTAATTCTTGGAATTCAATAGTGTTGATGCCATTGTTTTTTGCCATGCGCTGGGCGGTGCGCTGGTCGCCATCGAGAATCAGGCTCATGACCATATTGCGGATGGCAACAGGGTGCCCCGGCTGAAGCTGTAAGGTGGTCATAAACTCGCGTTGGGCCGATTTAAAATCGCCGTGAGCAAGCATAATAAAGCCATAGTCATTACGTATGTCGGCATTGGTTGGCGCCAGTTTACGGGCTTTTAACATATGCTGATGAGCTTGCGAGATATCACCCCGGGTAGCCAAGATTTTTGCCATACCTGAGTGGCCATAAGCGTTCATGCAGGTGAGGCTTAAGTCGCGGTAATTATCGTAGGCTTCAGCCAATAAGCCGGTTTTACGCTGGCTCTCGGCACGCAACCACAATACCTGCGGGTTTTTTGACGTGTCACTTTCTAGGTGGGCCAGAGCTGAATAGTAATTGCCCTGGCTGATTAATTGGCTTACTAAGTCGAGCTTCATGCTCTCTGCTTGACTACTGGGCTTGGCACAAGATGAACTGACAAGAGTGTTTGCTCTACCCGGGTTATTCGCACAGCCGCCTAAGAATAGCAGGGCGGCCAGCGTAAGATAGATATACTTAGTACTTTTCATCTTGCTTTCCTGTAAATCGAGTGTTTTTAACCACCCAGTGAGCTCATCGCTTTAGAAACTGAAAATAAACCTGGCCCGGCCACAAATAAAAGTAGGGCGGGGAATAAAAACACCATCATGACTAAGGACATTTTTCCGGATAATTTAGCAACCCTTTCCTGAAGACCTAGGCGCCGCCTATTTTGCAGTAGTAAATAAAGCTCGTCTAAGGATTTATCGATACTACCACCAGTAATAGATTGCTGGCGGATAACGATCAGGTACTCCTTAAAGCCCTCGGCACTACAGCTATTAATTAACTCATACAGAGCCTCTTCTTGACTTTGCCCAGACTCAATTTTATTGACGGCGAGATTCAGTTCCTGAGAACAATTTGGTGATAGCTCATGGAGTTCATCGCAAATAATGGCCAAGGTTTTGGGTAGTGATAAACCTACTCGCCACAACATTCGAGTGGTCTGAATCAGCATCATGGACTCGTCATCAAGTCCTGCCTGCCGGTCCGCCGCAGATCTCTTTAGAAATTGATAGGCAAGAAATAGGCTGGCAAGGAGTCCGCCTGCTAATGATAATAAAAACAGCTCCAGTGATAAGCCCTTAATTAAGGCAATGATTCCACTGATACAGCCCACGGTAAGGATGACGATGAGAGCTGTGGTGAGAGCTTTAACTTGCTGCTCGGTAGTGAATAATCCAGCACGGCGTAAAAGCTGAGATAGCGAGGCAATATGAGTATTGTCTTCTCTAAGCTGTCGCAAGGTATCTTTACCACTGAATTCAAACACCGGTTTTTTTGCTTCGGGTTTGCCTTCAGCGTAGGCCATCGCTAGCAAAAATACCGGTGCAGTGCACAGTATGATGGCGCCGACGATAAAATAATAATGCTGCGCTTCCATGAACATAATCCTTAAGATTCGATGGATTTAATCATTCGCCATAAGACGATAACACCTAGTATTTCTAAAGCTACCGCGAAGATCAATAAGGACCTTCCGCCGGGTTGAGCCCACATACCTAATAATAGCGATGGGTTTAAGGCAAACATATAGACCGCGATCCCTGGAGGTACTACCGCCAAAACACCCGCGGTAAAGCGGGTTTCCCCGGTCATGGCGCTGAGCTCTCTCTTGCCATTCTCATCCAAGCGTAAAATAGCGACAATATCGTCAAGAATAGAGCGAATACTGCCACCATACTGCTCATTAATCCGAATAGCAGTGCCCAAGACATTAAATTCGTGGAGTTTAGTGATATTGGCTTCACGATCAAAAGCTTGGTGGAGTTCATAGCCCATATAAACACGACGAACTATCCGCTTCATGATCTTGCCGAGCGGTGCTTCTAGGGTTTCTACCGAGTCGCTAAAGGCGTTTTCCACTGAAGTGCCGGCGGATAGCCTGCGGGTCACTTGATTGAGAAAAGAGGGTAGCTGCTCAACCATTTTAGCTCGTCGGTGGTTGCCGATGATCTTAACCAACGCTACCAGAATAAGTGGCGGCAAGAGCACCGCTAGCAGCATAAATTCCAATGGCAATAGCAGTAAGCCTAGCAGGGCGACTGTTGCCGCGACTGCCAATGAAGCAAAAACCAGCCCAGCGGGTAATTCCACCCCATTATTGGCCAGATAAAGGGTCAAGAATGGGGGCATAGACGAAGCGCTAACTTCGGTGACCACCTCTTGCTCGGTTTCGTCCTGATCGCTATTGATTAAAATGATAAGCACAAATGCCAAACCGACAAAGAGTAGTGCCAAGACTATCCAGAACATGCTTTACTCCAGTCAATCAGCCGCCGATTGAATCACTTAGCAGGGGGGTGTCCTGCGGGTGTTTTACGGCAATTAGTGTCCGTGTACTCTCGTCTAGTGTAAATATTTCCTTAAGCCAAAGAGTGCCTTGATGAATGGATAGCTCACCAACTTGCAAGACACAGCGTTGGCCATCGGACTTACGCCCAATTTGCACAATTAAATCCAAGGCACTGCCAATTATTTTTTGAATCAATTCACTCGAGCCTTTAAATCCAGACATACCCACCATCATTTCTAAGCGAGTGAGGGCATCGGCAGCACTGTTGGCGTGAACCGTACTCATGGAGCCGTTGTGGCCGGTGTTCATGGCCTGCAGTACATCCAAAACCTCACCGCCACGGCTTTCGCCGACGATAATGCGGTCAGGCCGCATTCGTAGTGAGTTTTTAACTAATTCGCGTGCTGAGATCTCACCCACCCCCTCGTTATTCTCGGGGCGGGTTTCCAGTCTTACCACATGGCCATTGCGAAGCTGTAATTCTGCAGCATCTTCAATAGTGACTATGCGTTCGGTTTTGGGAATATATTGGCTGATAATATTAAGCAAGGTGGTTTTACCTGAGCCAGTACCGCCACTGATTAAAATATTACGGCGGTCTTCGACAGACTTAATAAGATAGTCGAGAACTTCTCTAGAAATAGAGCCTGCGTTAAGGAGTTCTTCCACTGTTAGGGGTTCCTTGCGGAATTTACGGATAGATAGGCAGGGACCATTCAGAGCCAATGGCGGCACAATGGCGTTGATTCGACTACCATCGGCAAGACGGCCATCAACGATGGGGCTGGACTCGTCAATGCGTCGGCCGAGTGGCGAAATCATGCGACGGATAACCCTCAGCACATGGCGGTCGTCAAGAAAGCGCATATTGGCCTGCTCGAGCACGCCCTTGCGTTCTATATAAATTTCGCGAGGCCCGTTAATTAATATATCGTTGATAGTTGGGTCATCCAACAGTGTCTGGAGAGGTCCATATCCGGTAATTTCGTCCAATAGGTCTTTTTCGAGAGTGATATACTGCTCGCGGCCAATATTCACCTCATATATGCGGCAGTATTGCCGCATATATGCGGCAATGACTTCTTTAAGCTTTTGCTGGTCATCGACATAGATAACTTTGTCGTCTTCAATGCGGTCAATAACAAAGCGGTGCATGGCCGCTTTCAGGCCTTCGTGGTCGTCAGCAGTGGGTTCCTCTGCCGATCTGCGTTCTTTCAGACTCATGCCGCGCTCCTTTAAATCGTAGACTCAGTTCGCAAATCCAACATTGGCGGATGGTTGTTCCTGACTGCGGTGTTTTACAGATTCTTTTTCAGTTGAATTACCAAACATCATGCCTGTAAACGAGGGCACATAGCTGCGATAAGTTTCGCCTGGCAGTTCATTTAATTTGATATTTTTGGCAATGGGTTTTACCAAGTGTGGGGTCACAATCATCAATAATTCCTTGTCTTCTTGCTCAAAATTACTTGAGCGAAACAAGGCGCCAAGGATGGGGATGTCGCCGAGTCCGGGAACGCGATTGGCGTTGTTAAAGGTGCTGCGGCTGACCAGGCCACTAATAATAAAGCTCTCACCCGGTGCCAGTTGCACCGTGGTGTCGGTGCGTCTAACACGCAGTGAAGGTACGGCAACACCAGCAGCTTGTACACCGCTGCTGAAGTCCAAGTCGCTCACTTCCGGAGCCACTTTCAGCATAATACTGTTTTCATTTAAAATGGTGGGGGTCAGGCGCAGGCGAACACCAAATTCCTTGTATTCAATTTGAACTTGGCCATCTCTGTTTGATACCGGGTAGGGGAATTCGCCACCGGCCAGAAAGCTAGCGGTTTGCCCAGAAAGGCTAACCAAAGAAGGCTCCGCTAAGGTGTAGGCATAGCCATTTCGTTGTAGGGCATTGATGGCTCCTTTGAAGGAGTTAGTGGCATAACCAAAGAGTATGGAGGAAGCGCTGCTGCCGGTGACTGCGCCGCCCAGCAAGGCGCCGACGGGGCCATTACCGCTCAGAATGGGAAGCAAGCTGGTTGAGCCAGTGGCGATAGAGGCGTTGCCGTCGACATAGGACATTGCCGTTCCAATTTGTTTCAATTGTGAGCGGCTGTATTCAATAATTCGAATATCGGTTTGCACCTGAATGGCGCCTTGCTCCACGGTATCATCTATGACGTTTGCGCCGGCCATACTCAGCAATTGATCATGCTGACTGAGCGAGCTGGTTTTACCACTTAACACGGTTTTGTCGCCGCTGGCGTCAATGGCCACGCCGAAACTAGCATTGGCGCTGACATCGGGCACTACATCAATTTGAATGGTGGTCGGCTCGTTCTGGCCCTGCCACAGTAGTAAATTGGTTGAACCCAAGCCTTTGGCGGTGATAAGGAAATTGCGAGAATCTAGCACCCGAAGACTGGCAACACCAGGATTGCCAATGGCGCTGCGCTTAACGCTGTATTTGGTTTGCAAAGATTGCTGCTCGCCAAGACTCAGTCGCAAGGTTTTATGGGGTTCTGCTGCCTGTGCTGACAGTGCTAAAGCGCAGAGTAAACCGCATAGCCATCCCTTTTTCATGCTAAATACTCCCTTCAATACGGTAGGTTCTGCGCGGCTCATTTGGACACCCGAATGGTTTCAACTTTATCGCCGCTGTAGACATAAACTGATTTAGGCCGTGGTGGTGGTTTTAGGCCAGTGACTGCACGAATTAATGTCGCTTCATCTTCTGTCTCTACCATATTGGTGTCGATTTCTGCTTCCGCAAGAAGGGTATCTTCCTCGCCAATGCCAATTAGTCGCAGTACACCACTGTTTTCGGCAAGGACTAATTTGTTGATATCTTCCAAGGTCACTTCTAACACGGCTGATCGACTGCGTTTGCCCGTGTTTTTGTCGGCTGATTTGGCTGCCTGGATAGCAATTTTGTTTTGAGTGTTTTCACTTAATTTAGGCGAGTCAGTTTCAATGTCGCTGCCAAAAGCTAGGACCCGAACATTTCTAAGTATGCGCCTCGATAGGCTTTTGTTGTAGGTTTCTTTGCCCGCACGGGAGGTGAAGATGACGTCAACAAAGTCACCGGGCTTTAAAAAACCGCCACTGCCTATGACTTCGTCGACTTTCACCGCCAAGGAGCGATAGCCACTGCGTATGTGTGGTGACAAGGCGCTGGTTTTTTCAAAATCGCTATTGCGGATGATCGCACCTTTAAGGATGTTCACTTCGGCGGTTTTGTTGACCACGTCGACGGCTTTGTCATAGCCATTGTCAATAATAACGGGGTAAGGAAGTACTTGAACGTCTTCAGCCGTTAAGGTTTCGCCCGTGCTGATGTCGCGGTTGGCGATAATTACTTTTTGAGCATAGGTGTAACTGCCGGCATTGGCGCCTTCACTTGAGGCGATGACACGTTTTCTGGCGGCATCTTCCTGGCTGATTTTATAGCCAATGACCCCCATCACCACGGCACTAATAATAAGCAAGGCCGCGATGATCTTTAATGTCCTTGATTGCATAATTAAATCCCTGAATTAGTGCGTATGATCTAAGTGTATGATTTTGTTAGGTACTGCAACGGCATAGCTAGTGTGCCACAGTGTGGTCTATGATTGAATACTATGCGCAGTAATACAGTGTTGGCATTGTGAGGCTTACCTATATGTCGACAATTAATCGTTTATTTTTATTCGGCGCCAAATTAGCCCGCTGGCAGGCATGTCCAGCGTGATTGATTATAGCCTTAAACTGGCGCGGGCGATAAGCTCGGCGGGAATGTCAGGCACTTTTCCAATGATGGGCAGTGTAATGCCATCGATGAGTGGCGATGTGGCCAAACGTACAGTGCAGAGCATATCAGCGGTGCAGACAAAAAAATCCTCACCTGCTGCGGCTGCAGTGACTTTGCTCGCCGGTAACCAAGTGAGTGTGTTGGCAACATGGTCTCTGGCAAGCTGGGCTAAATCTTCTGCAGCGCAGCCACCTGGACATTTCAATGTTAGTGCAGAGCGCAGGGCATCTTCAGCAGTGTAGGTTAGGCTTTGAATTAGCAAAAAGGCGAGGCTGTAACATATGAGTGAGTAGATAAGAGCTAGAAAAATGGGAAAAATTAAGGCGAATTCAATGGCCACCACACCGCCTTGTTTGCGATTTTTCATATGAAAAATTTTCTTCCCGTCCATTTTCCGCTCCTCCCACCTTATTAGCGGTGGGCTATTGCCGTTGGTCAATAGGGAGGAGGTCGTTGTGAGCTTATAATGACCAACTCAAATAATTACTTTTACGAACTTATAATATACATATTAATAGCTGCACACAGAATAGCGCCGATACAGAGGGCGCTTGCCAAGGGTAGTCCGCGTCGGAATACTTGAGGAGTATTCTCGTCACTAGAGTCTGCATCTAGGCATGATTCATAAGTGCTTAAAGAGGTCTTGTTTGTCAGTAGACTAGAACAAAACATCAAGAGTGTTAGAACTAAAACCCCGGTAGCAAAGCTGGTCAGGAAAAAAATCGGTGACCAAGCAGGGCAAACGGCAAACAATAATTTAACATCCCCGCCACCTAAAACGCCTTTATAATAGCCAGGTAGGGATAGGCAAACGGCAATACAGATATTAATCAAAAACAAGCTGGCTGGCATTATCTGTGCGGTGTTTAGCTGACTAAACACCGCACAGATAAAAAGGCCTAGATTAATGCTGTTGGGTATGCGTCGGTAACGCCAATCGAAACACCCGGCAGCAATAAGAACACTCCAAAATGCCAGCATCTAAATTTGAATTAAAGACCTAACATTATGCTGGATTAAGCTGGTCATTAATTCCAGTAAATAATGTAGTAAAATCTAGAAATGCCAGAGCAACGACAATAACGCCAACCAGAATGGCAGCCATTACCGCGTATTCAATGGCAGATGCGCCGATTTCATCTTGCTTAAACATGGCCCACTTTACAGCTAATTTGTTTAACATTGGTATATCTCCATCAACATAGAATTCGACCGATTATTTCAGCCAAATACTTCTCTATATAAGAAATACATTTTGAACTTTGTGGATTTCAAATGAAATAAGTATTTGCCGAGGGCGATTTAGCCGTTAAGGTACATTTAAACGTACTTGTAAGCTAGGATAATCTTTGGATAAGCATTCGCATAGAACTATTCGCCATAAAGCGATGGATTTTTTGGCTCGACGCGAGCATTCGGCCCTTGAGTTGCGGCAGAAGCTCGTTCAACGCTTTCCGAATAGTGATGAAATTGAGGTCGTTTTAAACAAGTTGATTGTGGGTGATCTGCAATCGGATCAGCGTTTTGCCGAATCTTTTTTTCGTTTAAGGGTGAATGGTGGCTTTGGTCCCCAGCGTATTCGTGCCGAAATGCGTCAGCGGGGTTTGGATGACACGCTGATTGATCAGGAATTTCAGGCTCAGAGTGTAGATTGGGTGGCGAGCGTCAAAGCTTTGTGCCAAAAAAAATATGCCGATGTGGATCTTGGTGAGATTAAAGCCAGGGCAAAAGCGCTGCGTTACTTACAATATAAGGGTCATGATTTTGATGTAATCAATGCGGCTCTCAAAGACAACTGAGAAAATCGCCGTATCATCCCAGTCGAATGTTGCCATTTTATCCGCCTGAACAAGAACTGTCAGAGACTTGCTCAGGCCCTAAGCTTTATAGCTGCTCTATACTAAAGCCTTGCTTCGCCAGCCAATCGCCCAGTTCAGCAGCATTCTTGGCATTACTGAGAACCGCAATGCTGGCCTTTTCCGGGCTGAGATAGGTTTTGGCAACCCGCAATAAATCTTCACCGCTAACGGCGATAACACCTTGCCTAAATCGACGCCGTTGTTCTAGGGTGCGGCCAAACACATTGCTGTGAAAATCCTGTTTGGCTTCCCCAGCAGGGGAGCCGGGTTTGTCGATACTGCTGACCACACCCAATACGGCTTCTTCCAAGCCTTGAGCTGAAATAGGGTTTGAGTTCATCCACTGTATGGCTTTGTCAAAATCGTTCAGGGTTTCTTGTAGCCGTGGGTCGCGGTAGGAGTAAAAGCGAAATGCGGCAATATTAGAGTCTTGCGAGGCGCCGCCGCCGTAGGCACCGCCCTGTTCGCGGATGACCCGGTGTAAATAGCCGTTTTTCAAATACCCGCCCAATACTGTTAACACCGGAGCGTCGGGGTGAGCTGAGGGCACGGTGGGGTAGGCTTTGGCGCAGAAGTTTACCTGGCTGTTGGCCACCCAGAATGATTTGGTGATTTGTCTCACCTCGTCCTGCTTAAAGCTATTCTGGCTGACGCTATTAAAGTCCTGCCAGATGGGCTGCAGCTCGTTCAGGAGAACTTCCAGCTGGTGTTCTTCGGCAATAATCAGTAGTTGACGCTCTGCGCCCAGCATTTTTTGATGGATTGCGGCTAACTGCTGACTTAGATCGCTCATCGCGCTGGCGTCATCCAGTGTCGTGGTGAGTAGTTTGAGCTGGCGCAAGCCGCTTAAACCGCTGAGGGACTCACTAATTTTTGCCATTGGGCTCATACCGGCACTGGCAGCTGTCATGGCTAAGCCGTGACCATTGCCAGTAATGCTGGACTCGCGACGTGCCTTGTACTGGGAGATAAGGTCGTAAATACGCTCGCCTTCGTCAAAGCGAAGGGTTTCCAAGGTATCGCGCATTAGCTGCGCTTGGGCCGTGGCATTGCGAAGTAGCGCCTTTGAGGACAGTACTAAATAAGCCTGTAACTCCTGTTCGTTGTCGATGCCGCCGCGCATACTGGTATAGGCACCAATACCGCCACACACCTGTGCCTGTCGAGCTTGCACTTGCAAATAATCATTATCGCCAAGGCCAAGCTCGGTGACGACTTGGGTGTATATCGATAAAAGTGTCAGTTCAGCTTCGCTGAGGGCGGGAAGTTTTATTAACAACTGCTGATAGACAAGACCATTGGTACCGCGACCATAGCTGGTATAGGGCAGACTGCCAAATGATCCCTGCTGATGAGCAATGGCAGGTATTTCTAGGGGCACGTCGCTCAGTGTCACCTTTGGTAAGATGGATTGGTCTTCTTCCAGTACTTGGCGTTCGGCCAAATCTTTAGCTTGCTTGATAATGGCCTGTTTTTGCTCTTCGCTGAGGTTTTGCTTTATGTCAGCGAGGCGCTGCTTTTCACTGGCGTCGATACGGCCCTGGATTTGTTGGTCGGGCGTCATGACTAGAGTGACACGGTGAGGATTGTCGAGCAGGTCTTGAGCTAATTGCTTGATATAGTCAGGATTGGCGGTTTTCGCGCGCAGGGCTTGCAGCGCCGGATCAAGGTTTAAAAGCTCGATAGGATTGCCGCGATGGGTGGCGCTGCCTAGGGCCGTTAATATGAGCTGTAAACCATAGGGGTAGCCGTCACCGCCAATTTCACGCTGCTCCAGTTCCAGTTGGTGCAGCACTGCATCTACGCTGTCTTTGTCGATGCCATTGCTGGCAACGTCCCTGAGGGTTTGCAAAATGAGTTTTTCGACCTCGTCCACAGACGCTGGATTACTGCCTTCCAGACCGCAGGCAAGTATCATCTCGCGCATGGAATCTTCTAGGCCGCAGAGTGGCGACGGAGCACTGCCAAGATCAGTGGTCTCAAGGGCGCGAAGCAATGGGCTGGCGCTATTGTCGAGTAATACCCCGGCCAGTAATTGCGCCTCTAGCTGAGTTTCTAAATTGGTGCTTTTGCCGAGCAACCATGAAACCACGATATGGGTTTTATCATCCGTACTGTCGCTGGCTGGCAGAGGGTAACTTTCCTGCACTCGAATAGGTGCGTGATAGCGTTTTTCATCACCTACAGCAACGTGGCTGTCCAGCGCCTCAAAACGATCTAGCGCCAATTGTTCAAACCGCGCCTGATGTTCAGCGGCAGGAATGTCGCCAAAAGTCATGAATATGGCATTGCTGGGGTGGTAATGGCTTTTATAAAAGGCTTTTAGTTGCTCATAACTGAGCTTGGGTATGTCTTCGGGTTCGCCACCACTATTGAAGTGATAGGTGGTGGTGGGAAACAGATATTTACTGAGAGTATGCCAGAGCTGACTCGGTATTGAGCTCATGGCGCCCTTCATTTCATTAAACACCACGCCTTTGAATTCCAACTCGGAGTCGGGGTTGCTGGGTTCTTTAAATTCCAGTCGATGTCCTTCCTGGGCAAAATCCAAGGGATGTAAGCGGGAGAAAAATACCGCATCCATATAGATTTGCAGGAGGTTTTCAAAATCCTTACGATTGCTGCTGGCAAAGGGGTAGGCGGTCCAGTCGGAACTGGTAAAGGCGTTCATAAAGCTATTAATCGAGCGACGAATCATCATAAAGAAGGGGTCGCGTACCGGGTATTTTTCGCTGCCGCACAGTGCCGTGTGTTCAAGTATGTGGGCGACGCCACTGGAGTCGGTAGGCACTGTGCGCAAGGCGACCAAAAACACATTTTCAGAATTGTCGCTGGCAATATGGTAGTGGCTGGCACCGGTTTTGCGATGGCGGTACTCGGCAATATTGACGCCAAGTGCGGGGATGTTTTCACTGCTCAGTAAGTCAAAACTTGAAAATGCCGTTGTTGCCGGAGTGGTGTTGGTCGATGTCTGAGTTTGAGTCATGAAGTTTCCGAGTTTCCTATTACAGCAGTGGTGGGGTCATAGCCTAGCATTGTCGTGGGCTTTGGACATAGCGGGGATAATACAAGGGATAAAAATGCTTTGTCAGTGTTTTGGCGTTTTGGCTGGTAAAGGCGGCAGTACAAAGCGGATGCGAAACAGTTTGGGCCAGAATTTTCCGGTCACCAACCAGCTATCGTCACTGGCATCGTAGGCAATGCCGTTGAGCACGGCATCCTGGCTTTGGGCTGCCGTAATGCCGGCCTGCAATCGCAATATACTCAAGTCTACCCGCGCTAAAACTTCGCCGCTTTGACTACTGATAATGAGTAGATGATTTTTTTGCCACTGGTTGGCAATAATATAGTCACCGTGGCATTCAAGCTCGTTGAGCTTATCGACTGGCTTACTGTTTTCAGTAACATCGAGGTGATGGCTGAGTTTTAGCGACTTGGCGTCCAGCCATTGTAAGCGGCGGCTGCCATTGCTCATCACCAAATAATCCTTATTCTTAGCGCCGTGGTGGGCGCAAAGCCCCCAGCCTTGTCCTTGATAGGGGAAGCTGCCCAGTAATTGGAAGCTGTGGGGATCAAAAATTAGGCCTTTTTGGTTTTGCCAGCTCAGTAAATACAACTTGCCGCGATACTGGGTTATTCCCTCGGCAAAAAAATTGTCCGGTAATACGCGGCCTTTAAAGCTGTCGCTAGGTTTGCTTGGAAAGGGCCGGGCAATAATTTTGGAGCGACCGTAGAGACCACTGCTCTCATAGAGCTGGCCTTGAAATAATTCTAAACCCTGGGTGAATAGGCTGCTGTCGTGGGGGTAGCTGGCGATAATTTGATAGGGAATAGTGGTCGCCAATGCTGACTGCATAAATAGAGCCAAGAGAGGGCCCAAGGATGATTTTAAAATGCTATTCATGCGCTTTCCATTGACACTCTATTGCCGCAACTATCATACAGGCTGTTTGCGAATTAACCATATAGCCTGCCTAGTCAATAATTTGCTTACGCTTCAATTTCCGAATCAGAAAGCGCGCAGGGGATAAGTTCTCGCACAATAGCCGTGGTAATGGCCGTATTTCACTACAGATATAACTGGCCAGTAATTCCGCGCTTAGCGGGGTTGAGGTCAGCCCCCTCGAGCCGTGGCCAATATTAATATAGAGGTTGGGGTGGTAGCGGCCTGCACAGTTAATTTTACTGCGGGCGTCCTTACTCAGCGCGGCGTAATCGCGTTGAAAGGCTTCTGTCACCGGTACCGCGCCAACAATGGGCATATAATCCGTACTGGCGCAGCGCAGTGAGGCGCGGCCCCCGCTGGGTCTGACGGACTCTGGCAGTAAGTCTGGCTGAATATTGTTCAACTGCTGCAAATTCCAATCGTGCTCCGCGTCGCGTAGCTTGGTGTCCTTGTCCCTGAGATTGAAGCTGGCGCCAAGACAAATTTGGCCATCCATGGCCGGGGCCAGATAGCCCTCGGCACAAATAACACAGTTGGGCTGCTGACTGAGTGCCGTAGCGGGCAAGTAGCTAAGTTGTCCGCGAATAGATTTGATCTCTAACGGCGCTGTCTGACTAAATTGCCCCGCATCATTGCTATTGGCAATCACTACCGTGTCTGCGCTCAGAATGGATTTGCCGCCATCGCATTCAAGTTGCCAATTTGAGCCGTCGTGAACCAAGGAAGTGACTTCACTTTTTTCTATCAATTGGATATTGGGATGGTCGAGCATGGCGGCGCAGATACTTGGCGGTGATAACCAGCCCGCCTTGGGGTAAAAAATAGCCTTGTCATTAATGGCTAGACCGCAGCGCTGGCTACCCTGTTCGCCGTCTAGAAATTGCAGCCAGTCTTGGTGCTCCAACAATAGCTTAAGCTGCTGATATTGTGACTGCTCGCGCGCTGATTGCATTAACTGCAATACTCCGCATAAATCACCGCGTATGCGTTGTTCAGCCAGTAAGCTTTGATAATGGCGTAGGGCGTAAAGAAAGCTGCTGAGGGTGAACTGGTTTAAAGCGCCGGGATCCGGGGATAGTTTGGTGTAGAGAATACCTTGAGGGTTGCCCGAGGCGGCGCTGGCGATGTTATCTCGTTCTATAACGGTGACCTGCAGGCCTCGTTTAGCCAGGGCCTGGGCCGTGTGACAACCCGCCAGCCCGGCGCCAATGACGATCGCTTTTTGAACTTTATGAGTTGTTGCTGGGCGGTGCCAAGGCAGTGCGACAGAGCAGGGTTTAAGGGCACTGTCACTGGGGGCATTAGCCATCTTTCCGCTCAGTGTTACGCGTTTGCGGCCATCGTCTTTTACGGTGCTTAAGGCAAAGCCCTGTTCGCGAAGGCCGCGCTTAACATCGTCCGCCGAAGTGACAGTGGCAAAGGTGGTGCCGATTTGACTTAGGGCGCCAATACAGGCCAATAATTCTTCACTCCACATCTCGGGATTAATCGCTGGCGAGAAGCCGTCCAAAAACCAAGCATCGGCATGCGGCTGATGGGGTTGTGCCGTCACGCCTCGGCTAGGTGAATCTAGTAAAGTAGAAAGGCTCTGTTGGGCGTCTCCAAACAGTAAATCCAGGCAAACTTGTGCACTATTCAACATTCTGCGGTGCTGACCCGGTAACAGCGGCGGATAATTGTGCTGTAATATAGTGGCCAAGTTTTGCAGCTCAGGCCAATTGCGGTGGGCTAGCTTTAAGTCTGCGGGGTGTAATGGATGTTTTTCTACAGACACGAAGTGTAATTGCCAGCCAGCGGGGGCTAATTGCTGCCAAAGCTGCCAGGCCAATAAAAAATTGAGGCCGCTGCCAAAGCCAGTTTCAATGATGGTGAATTTTCCTGTACTTTGCTTGTCCAGAGCTTGCCAGCGTTCTGCAAGTTGGTTGTGGTCCAGGAAAATATGGCGATTTCCGTCAATACCGCTCTCCATAGAGAAGTAGGCGTCGCCAAAGGACTCTGAGTGAGGCACGCCATCATCGCCCCAGTGGAGTTTGGCCGTGTCGAGAAAATAGGGCTTGTTGCGCTGGCTTTTGGTCATGCGAAATCGGATATCAGGTCGGGCAGGGACGGTATTGTAGCAGTGAAGAAGGTGAATTCCTCGGTGGTAAAACAGTTGTTGTGGCGTTGGCTTGGTCAAAGTGTCTTGGTGTTCGCTGTCGTGGCGATGGCTTCCCCGTCAATTCTGGCCCAGGCCGTGGATGCCAATGCCGCTAAAGTGACTTTGGCTCTGGCAACGGAGCCGCCGACCTTAAATAGCGCAGTGGCCTCGGACACTATCGCCAGTTTTTTGCTGTCCCACTTAATGGAAGGTTTGCTGAGCTACGGTGAGAATGGCGAATTGGCCGCGGGAGTAGCGCAGCGCTGGCAATTGGATGCCGATGGCGCGAGCTTTTGGTTGCGCAAAGATGCGCGCTGGAGTGATGGCCGCATAGTGACGGCCCATGATTTTGTATTTGCTTGGCGCCATGCCCTAGAGCCTAAAACGGCTTCGCAATACGCATTCATATTTTATCCAATTAAAAATGCTGAGGCAGTCAATCGCGGTGAAGTCACATCCTCAGAGTTGGGTGTAACCGCCGTTTCTGACTTTGAACTGCGCGTTGAATTTGCCAAGCCTTGCCCCTATTTTTTAAGTTTGACCGCGTTCATGACTTTTTTACCGCTGCGCCAAGACATTGTTGAGCAGTGGGGGAGGCGCTACGCGGCTGACCGCGACAAACTGGTATTTAATGGCGCTTTTTCTTTGGATAAATGGGTTCACGGTGCCCATATACGCTTAGTCAAAAACCCCCACTATTGGCAGGTAGATACGGTGCGCATCAATGTTATTGATATGCCGTATATTACTGGCGATCCCAGCGCACAATTTAATCTATTTCGTGATAAGCAAATTGCCATGGCGGCCCTAGACACTGGGTTGCTTGGCGAGGCAGTGCGCAGGGGCTTTGATATTGAGTATTTTCATACCGGTTCCTTGTTTTTTCTGGAGTTTAATTTTCGCGAGGGCCGCCTGACTGCCAACCGCGCTCTGCGAAAAGCGATTCAAAAATTGATCGACCCGGCGACACTAGTTAATAAAGTGATAGGCCTGCCCGGCATTAAACCCGCTTATTCCCTGTTTCCGGTGACGGTAAAAGGCATGAATGGCAGTTTTCGCGAGGAGTATCCGGTCATGCGGGTTGATCCCGATATTGCCGAGGCTCGCGCGTATTTAAAACAAGCCAAAGAGGAGCTGGGACTGACCGAGATACCCCCGTTGATGTTATTAGCGGGTGATAGTCCTCGTGCCATGCAAGAAGCGGAGTATTATCAATATCTCTTTAAACATGGCCTGGGCATTGAGCTACGTATTGACCAGCAGGTGTTTAAACCGAGACTGGAAAAAATGCGCCGCGGCGATTTTGATATTGTCGCCGCGGCTTGGGGGCCGGATTACGACGATATTATGACCTTTGCGGATTTGTTTGCCTCTTGGAATGATAATAATCGCGGGCATTACCAAAACCCGCTTTACGATCGCTGGATACGGCTGGCCCAACAAAGCAATAATCCTCGTACCCGCTTTAATGCCATGGCCCAGATACAAAGAATCGTGGTCGAAGATGTGCCGATATTACCCACCTACGAGAACGGCAATCTCTATGTCCAGAATCCTCGGCTGAAAGGCGTGCGACGCTCAATATTTGGCGGTGATCCCTCTTTCCGTTTTGCCTGGATTGAGCCTTAATTATGTTGATTTTTATTGCTAAACGTTTGCTGTCTGGGGTCATTACCATATGGTTTATCGCCACCGCGACGTTTTTTGCCATGCACGCGGTGCCGGGTGACCCTCTAGCCCAAGAAAAAGCCATGTCGCCGGCGGTACGCGCCCAATTGGAAGCACGCTATGGGCTGGATCGACCTTTAATAGAACAGTATCAACTGTTTCTCAGTAATATGTTGCACGGCGATTTTGGTATTTCATTTACCCAAGAAAATCGCAAAGTTAACGATATTATTCGCGAGCATTTTCCCATTTCCGCCATCCTTGGCATTGCCGCTGTCTTAATTGCCTTAGTGGGCGGGGTGGCGGCGGGGACAGTGGCCGCCTATTACCGCAATCGCTGGCCAGACCGCCTGGTAATGATAGCGGTGATAGCGGCGATTTCGGTCCCTGGTTTTGTGATCGCGGGTTTGGCCCAGCTAGTGATTGTCCTGCTCAATAATGCCGCTGAAAAGCAAATTTTGCCGGTGGCGGGTTGGGGCAGTGTTAATCATATCTGGGTACCTGCCTTGGTTTTGGGTCTGGGAACGATGGCGTACTTGAGTCGAATTATGCGTGCATCCATGCTCGAAGTGCTGAGTGCCGATTTCAATACTGCGGCAAAGGCCAAGGGTGTCCACGGCTGGCGTTTGTTCTGGCACCACCAATTGCGCAATGCGATTTTGCCGGTGGTGACGGAACTGGGGCCAACTATTGCCGCGGTGACGACTGGTGGTTTTGTGGTGGAGCTGATTTTTGCCATTCCCGGTCTTGGTCGCTATTTTGTGCAGGCGGTTCAGCAGTTGGATTACACCGTAATTATGGGCACAACGGTTTTTTACGGCGCATTTTTGGTGTTGGTGGTGGTACTGGTGGATATCAGTTATGGCTTGATTGATCCCCGTATCCGTCTTCACGGCGGCCGAGAATCTAGCCGATGACGATCTCGGTATTCCGTTTTGCACCGCGGACTTGGGTCGCGCCTGAAGACGTGGAACACGTTGCGCCATTGCCATTACCCAAAATGGCCAGTCCCGCCGTGGTGTTATCGACGTTGGTGGTCATTGCCTTGTTACTATTTGTCAGTATCGGGCCAATGCTATGGAAGCAGGATCCTGCGCGGCAGTGGTTGTCGCAGATATCCTCTGATACTAGCCCTATACAGTGGGCGCGGCTGATTAATGATCAGGGACCATGGCAGCCAGGCGAACATCCATTACCCAGCAATTTGCTGGTCCATGCTGCCAATACTGAATACGTGCGCTTACAGTGGCCGCAATTAGAGGGCGTGTCACGTTATCGAATTTATCGGGTGTCGGCTCATCAGCCGGGTTTGGGT
Source organism: Zhongshania sp. (assembly GCA_047624025.1). Taxonomy (GTDB): domain Bacteria; phylum Pseudomonadota; class Gammaproteobacteria; order Pseudomonadales; family Spongiibacteraceae; genus Spongiibacter. The sequence continues at coordinate 58,972 of JBLHPB010000001.1, read as the reverse complement.
CTGATGTTGGCGGAGACTAACCATCCCTATTATCAGGATCAATTACAGCTTAACCGCGAGGAATATCGCTACACCATAGCCGATGCTGACAGTGGTTTTTTATTGTTCTCGCGTGAATTACGACCTATCGCTGCCATGTCGGTGTTTGAAGCGCAATTGCAGGGCCTTATTGCGGTGGAGACTAATACCAATCAAACCCAATGGATTGAATTGCCCTCACACCCTTTGGGCACTGATGCTCTGGGCCGAGATATATTGGCCCGCTTGATGGCTGGTGGCAGGACCTCACTATTTGTTGGCTTAGTGGCGCCGTTGTTGTATATCAGTTTTGGCTGCATTTTTGGTGCTATTGCCGGATTGATGGGTGGCTGGGTGGATCAGTTGGCGATGCGTTTTGTTGATTTTGTGGTGGCTCTGCCGTTTTTACTGTTTATGATTCTGTTTCGGGTGGCCTTTGGTATTGGCCCCGGTGAAAATGGCATCATGCCATTGATTGTGGCCATGTTGATGTTGAGTTGGCCCGGCAGTGCGCGGCTGATCAGGGGGCAAGTGTTGGCCCTACGCGGTCAGGCCTTTGTTGAAGCCTCGCGTTTGGCGGGGGTGGGCTCTACCCGCATTATTTTCCGCCATATGCTGCCCAATGTACTGCCCATGATTTTGGTGACATTCAGTTTCGCCATTCCGTCGGCGATTTTTACCGAGGCATTTTTGTCTTTCATCGGCATGGGGGTGTCACCGCCAACGACCTCTTGGGGCGCACTGTGTAATGACGGTATAAAAACTTTGTTATCTCACCCTAGGCAGCTATTGCTACCGGCGCTGTTGATCAGTATTTCGGTATTGGCTTTCAATCTATTGGGTGATGCCCTGCGCGATGTCACCGATCGTCGATCTGGGGTGGTGCGCTCATGAATTTATTAGATTTACAATCACTGCAGGTCAATATTGGCTCCGTGCAGGCGGTGCGCGAGGTATCTCTGCAATTGGCAGCGGGAGAGTGCCGGGCGCTGGTTGGTGAGTCGGGTTGCGGTAAATCCGTCACTGCTATGAGCTTACTCAATCTATTGCCTGCTGCAGCGAATGTGCAGGCGGCAAACTGGCAGTTTGCCGGGCAGGATATGCGTAATCTGAGTGAGAAAACCTGGCGCAGCCTACGGGGTAATCAAATTGCCATGATTTTTCAAAACCCGATGACGGCGCTTGATCCAACCCAGACTATCGGCGCGCAAATTGCCGAACCTCTGCGAATCCATAAAGGTCTGTCTGCTGGTGATGCCAAAAGACGAGCTATTGCTTTGCTGGAGCGGCTTGCCATTGCCAATCCCGCTCAACGTGCCGAGCAATATCCCTTTGAATTTTCTGGTGGCATGTTGCAGCGGGCGATGATTGCGATGGCAGTGGTGTGCGAACCCAAATTGCTAATCGCTGATGAGCCGACCACGGCGCTGGATGTGACGGTACAGGCTGAGGTGCTGAGTATTTTGCGGGAATTACGCGAGGCCAATGGTACGGCGATGTTATTCATCACTCACGATTTAGGCGTAGTCGCCGAGATTGCTGATTCAGTGTCAGTGATGTATGCCGGTCAAACCATTGAATCGGGCCATTTATTGGATGTATTTGCCCGTGAGGCCCACCCTTACACCCAGGCATTAAAGCGTGCGGTGCCCAGTTTAGAAGACCCCCAACCTTTACAGGCCATTGCCGGTACGCCTCCGGATTTGCGAAATCCCCCAAGCGGTTGTGGCTTTGCTGCGCGCTGCCCCAAACGCATGGCGATCTGTGAGCAAACCCCGCCAGCGTTTTCCTGCGGCGAAGATCATCAGACGCGCTGCTGGTTGTGGCACCCTGATCATCCGGCACGCTGGCGGGAGACAGGATTGTGAGTGAGATATTGGTCGAGTTGCGGGAGTTACGTTGCCATTTTTCCAGTGGCCAGGGGCTGCTAGCGGCAGTAGATGGTGTCAATCTGGATATAGCTGCCGGTGAGGTAGTGGGGCTGGTTGGTGAAAGTGGTTCTGGCAAGTCTACCTTGGGGCGTATTATTGCTGGTTTACAGCCGCGCAGTGGTGGCACCATTCGCATTGCTGGCAAGCCCATGCCGCAGTATTATCGGCGCGGCCAGTTTCGTGCCATGGCCACGCAAGTACAGATGGTGTTTCAGGATAGCTACGCCAGTCTTAATCCTCGTATGAGCATTTTGGCAAGCTTGCAAGAGCCACTGTGGAGCCAGGGCATTCGTGGTGAAAAGGCGATTGAGAAAGCCAATTATTGGCTGGATAGGGTTGGTTTGCCCCTGTCGGCCGGGGAGCGTTATCCTCACGAGTTGTCCGGTGGACAGCGTCAGCGTATCGGTATTGCCCGGGCCTTTATTGCGGAACCACGACTGGTAATTTGCGATGAGCCGGTATCGGCACTGGATGTCTCGGTGCAAGCGCAGATCATTAATCTATTGTTGGAATTACAGCGAGAACATAATACCGCCATGTTGTTTATCGCCCATGATCTTGCCGTGGTGCGATTTTTGGCCACTCGCACGGCGGTGATGTATCTGGGTGAAATTGTTGAGATCGGCGACACCAAGGCCGTGTTTGAGGGGCCGCGCCATCCTTATACGCAGCGGCTGCTGGCGGCCCACCTCGATGGCAATCCTCAGCGACGGGTGTTAAAACCACTGGCTACTGGCAAGGTAATGGCCAATAAAGCCCCTTTGGCGGATGACAGCGGTTGCCGCTTTGCACCGCGCTGCCCACTTGCGCAGCTTGAGTGCGCTAGTAATCCGCCTTGGCTGCGGACTAGTAAAATTGGTACTGAAGTGGCCTGTCATCGTCTTGCCGACATTGAAATAGCAAATTTATGTGAGAAATTTATTTAATATCGTCTTATATCAGGTTGTTTTTAAAGGAATTTTTTAATGAAAGTGAGCATTGATTCCCCCAGTGTTTTGGCTATAGCAGTGACCTTATTTAAGTCCTGTCTGCTGGACTGTGGCCGCACTGAAGCTAAGCGCCACTTCAGAGATTTGGATTCGGCTAAGATACTGTATCTGTCCGAGATGGCTATGTCGGACAAGTCTCAATTAAAGGTTAAATTGGAGTTGATGTCTCAGGAATTTCGCGGTCAGTTAAATTTCAGTGCTTTTCGAGAGCATCTGTTATTTTTAGTGGCGGAGTTGGTGAAAGTCATTAATGCTAAATCTGAACCCATTGTGATGAGTGACAATAGTGGGCTGCAGCTGATGTTTAATATTCCAGCTTTAAGCAATATTGACGGTGTGATGAATGCCCTAGTCCTTGGTGCGAATTTAGGCAATGAGGGTGAATTACTGCTGCAATTGATGTTTATTGACCCAGATCAGTTTTTGCAGTCAAGCACTGAGAGTGCGCTTGTTTAATCATTTAGCAGTGTTGACACTGAATACAAACATCGATAGCTTGCCTATCTCAATCTTAGTGGGCGCTGCGTTCTTATCAGAGCGTAATCGATGCCAATAATTAAATGAACAGTGAGGGGCCAAATTTGTCAGCACCAATGGAAAGTATTGCCGCAGCTATAAAGGCTGGACGTGCTAAAGCGGGCGTGCCCGATGATGTCGATTTGACCCAGCACGCCAATTTAATTGCCATGTTTGATTATTGTGTCGCCAGATTTGCCGATCTGCCTGCCATGTCTTGCATGGGGCAGACTATTACTTATCGTGAATTGGACCAATTATCTGCCCAATTTGCTGGCTATCTACAAAATCATACCAATTTACGTGCCGGTGACCGTATTGCCCTGCAGATGCCTAATATTCTGCAATATCCGGTGGCTCTATTTGGGGCGATTCGCGCGGGCCTTATTGTGGTGAATACCAATCCCCTGTATAGCCAGCGCGAGCTAAAACACCAATTAAATGATTCTGGCGCTAAAGCATTAGTGGTCTTATCCAACGTCGGTGAAGTGGCCGCGGCGGTTGTCGATGAGTCACCGGTTGAGTTTGTGATTGTGACCGATATTGCTGATTTGCATCCTTGCGCTAAACGTCTACTGATTAATAACGCCGCTAAATACGTTAAAAAGTTGGTACCCAAGCTTAAATTTAAAAATGCGATTGCCTTTCGCACCGTATTGAGCAAGGGCAAGGGCAGTAAATTCACGCCAGCTTCTCCTGGTGCCGAAGAGGTCGCGCTGTTGCAGTACACCGGCGGCACCACGGGTGTGTCTAAAGGCGCCATGATCAGCCATAGAAATTTAATGGCCAACATTCTGCAAAGTAAGAATTTGTTTGAAAGCTACGGTCTTAAAGATGGCGAGGAAATCTTTTTATCGCCTTTGCCGCTATACCATATCTACTCATTCATGCTGTCTTTCTGTGTGATGTTGCAGGGCAACCATGGGGTTTTGATTGCTAACCCGCGTGATCTAAACAGCGTTTTAAAAGAAATGAAGCGCCATCGCTGGACCGGCATGAGCGGCATAAACACGCTGTTTGTGCAGCTGTGTAATTTCCCCGGCTTTAAAGAGTTGGACTTCTCTTCGGTAAAAGCTACGTTATCGGGTGGTATGGCCCTTACCTCAGGTGCAGCCAAAGAATGGATGAATGTAACTGGCGCTGAAGTTTATGAAGGCTACGGCTTAACCGAGACGTCTCCGGTAGTATCAATCAATCCCGGTAGTAATAATCAAATTGGCACCATTGGTCTTGCCCTGCCTGGCACCGAAATCCGTATTGTCACTGAAGAAGCTGGTGATGTTGGTATTGGTGAGCGCGGCGAGCTGTGTGTTCGCGGTCCTCAGGTGATGATGGGCTACTGGCAGCGTCCGGATGAAACAGAGAAAACCATTCGCGATGGTTGGCTTCACACCGGTGATGTTGCTGTTGTGCAGGAAGACGGTTATATGCGGATTGTCGACCGCATAAAGGACATGATTATTGTCTCCGGCTTTAATGTCTATCCCAATGAAATCGAGGATGTACTTAGCGAGCATCCTAATATTGCCGAGTGTGCTGCCATCGGGGTGCCCGATGAAAAGTCTGGCGAGGCGGTTAAGATATTTGTCGCGGCTAAAAAAGGCGATATTGATACTGCTGAGTTAAAAGCATTTTTGCGTGATCGCTTAACAGGCTATAAAATGCCCCGTTATATCGAAGTGCGTGATGAATTGCCTAAAACCAATGTTGGTAAGGTATTGCGCCGCACACTTCGCGAGGAGGAGCTGGCCAAGCTCGCCAAAGCCAAGTAAGTCTGTTTGCAATATAGGAAAAAGGCGCCATTGGCGCCTTTTTTCATTTTAACGGTGCCTATGTCAGAGAGTAACGCGAAGACCTTATCTGCTCGAATTGATAGCTGTATGTTAGTGGATCGCTATCGACTTGCGCGGCAAATTCAGCAATTGCAAAAGGATGGTGATCGCGGCCTAGATGTGACTGAAATATATGCGGCTCTAGCGCAGCGTATGGATGAATCAGCTCTGCGATTACAAAACCGCAAGGGCAATGTCCCCAAAATTGTCTATCCCCCAGATTTGCCAGTAGTCCAGCGTCTTGATGATATTCGCAGTGCCATCGCGTCTCATCAAGTGGTGGTGGTGGCGGGTGAAACGGGCTCAGGAAAAACCACCCAGATTCCTAAGTTATTACTGGAAATGGGTAGGGGTATTGTCGGCCTAATCGCTCACACTCAGCCGCGTCGCCTGGCGGCCAGGGCAGTTGCTGAACGTTTGGCTGAAGAGCTGGATACCCCTTTGGGCGAAGGTGTTGCCTACCAGATCCGTTTTCAGGAAGTGAGTTCGGCCAATAGTTATATCAAGCTGATGACGGACGGAATTTTACTGGCAGCGATTCAAAGCGATCGCTTTTTGAGCCAGTATGACACCATCATTATTGACGAGGCTCATGAACGCAGCCTCAATATTGACTTTTTACTGGGCTATTTAAAAACGCTATTGCCAAAGCGGCCTGACTTAAAGCTCATTATTACCTCGGCCACCATCGACGTTGATCGTTTTTCTGCCCACTTTAATAATGCCCCAGTGATAGAGGTGTCTGGTCGCAATTTTCCGGTGGAATACCGTTATCGCCCTCAGGAAGATCTTAGCGCCGGCAATGATTTGGGCGAAGCGGTAGAAGCCGTGTTACGCGAGTTGATAGCCGAGGGTGCCCAGCGCAGCGGTGATACCCTGGTGTTTCTGAGTGGTGAACGGGATATACGTGAACTGACGCGACATTTACGTCGAGCTGATTTGCCGGGCGCAGAGATTATGCCCCTGTATTCACGCCTCAGTAGCGCAGAGCAACAGCGTATTTTTGATTTGCGCGGGCGCCGAGGGTGGCGGGTGGTATTGGCGACCAATGTTGCTGAAACCTCGCTCACGGTGCCGGGTATTCGCTATGTGATCGATGCCGGTACCGCGCGGGTCAGTCGCTATAGTGTGCGCAGCAAGGTACAACGCTTGCCCATAGAGTCAATTTCACAAGCCAGCGCCAATCAACGCGCTGGGCGCTGTGGTCGGGTGGCGCCGGGTATTGCCTATCGCCTTTATAGCGAAGCCGACTATTTGAGTCGGCCGCTATTTACCGAGCCGGAAATACAGCGGACAAATCTGGCTGCAGTTATTTTACAAATGTTGCAACTCAAGCTTGGCGATATCAGTGATTTCCCCTTTGTTGATGCGCCGGATAAAAAGTTCATCAACGACGGTTTTGCACTGCTGGGCGAATTGGGTGCAGCCAGTGACGGCAAGCTCACCAGGCTGGGAGAGCAACTGGGGCGTTTTCCGGTAGACCCCCGCATTGGTCGTTTGTTATTGGCGGCGGCAGATGGTGGCTGTCTGCGTGAAATGCTGATTATTGCCAGCGTGCTTAGTATTCAAGACCCTCGTGAAAGACCGGCGGACAAACAGCAGGCCGCCGATGAAAAACACCGCCGTTTTTGGCAGCCAGACTCCGATTTTGCCGCTTATATTTTTCTTTGGGATTACGCCGAAGAGCAGCGTCAGGAGTTGTCCTCTAGCCAGTGGCGCAAATTATGTCAACGCGAGTTTTTGTCGTGGACGCGAATGCGGGAGTGGCGGGAAGTCCATCACCAGTTGAGCTTAATGTGTCGTCAATTGAAACTAGCTGTGAATAAAGCCCCGGCGGACTACGACAACCTTCACCGTGCCTTACTTCCGGGGTTTCTCGGTCAGATTGCGATAAAGGATGAAGATCGCGAATACCTAGGTGCGCGTAATCGCAAGCTGCGTATTTTCCCCGGATCTTCTTTGTCAAAAAAATCACCAAAATGGATTGTCGCCGCCGAACTGGCCGAGACCAGCCAGTTGTTTGCCCGCTGCGTGGCCAAAATTGATCCTGAGTGGGTGTTTGGTATCAATGATGCGCTGCTTAAGCGAAGCTACAGCGAGCCCCATTGGGATCCCCGCAGTGGACGAGTAATGGCGTTAGAGCAAACCGTGCTCTACGGCCTGATTGTTCGCGATAAAAAGCGGATTCACTACGGGCCAATATCGCCGGTGGAAAGCCGAGAAATTTTAATTCGGCAGGCCCTCGTTGAAGGGCGCTATCGAGGCTCAGCAGCATTTTTTAAACACAATCAACTATTGATTAAGGAAATTTCTGAACTAGAAGACAAGGCGAGGCGCCGGGATATTTTGATTGCCGACGAGGAGCTCTATCGTTATTACGATGAGCGAGTACCCGAAGGTATTATTACTGCAAAGCACCTAGAGCATTGGCTGAAATCTGATGCTCCGCCGCGATCTCTGTTTCTAAGCCGTGGTGATTTAATGCGGCACAACGGTAGCGAGGTGACTGAGATCCAGTTCCCTGACACCTTAAGTTGTTCGGGAATGCTATTGGCGCTCAGCTACCATTTTGAGCCAGGCCATCCCGCCGATGGTGTCAGTGTGTCGGTGCCTCTGGGAAATCTGCCAAACCTCGCCGAGGGGCGTTTGGATTGGCTGGTGCCAGGTCTTTTAAGAGATAAGTGTATTGCCTTGCTAAAAAGCCTGCCCAAAATCCAGCGCAAGCAACTGGTACCGGTGCCGGATTTTGTTGATCGTGCGCTGCCGATGTTACAGGTGGGTGAGCAGCCCCTATTACCTGCCCTAGCTGACGCCTTGCGCAAGCTCAGCGGTCTGCAAATAGACGTGGCGGAGTGGTCGCAAAGCACGCTGGATGATTTTTACCGGATGAATATTCGGGTGTTGGATAATGCCGGCAAGCTGGTGGCTCAGGGTCGAAATTTATCTCGTCTTTGTGAACACCTGGCAATCAAAGTCCAGCAGGGAATTGCCGAGCAGGGCTCGCAGGGCTTTACCACCCAGAATTTACAGTCCTGGAGTTTTGGCCGCTTGCCCGTCAAGTACGAATTTAAACAAGGTGGCGCGAGTTTGACCGCTTACCCGTGTTTGCGAGATACTGGTGAAGAAGTGGTGCTGGAGTTAGCCGAGTCCGTTGCCGAGGCGCGTCAGGCCAGTGTTAACGGTGTGTTGCGGTTATTGTTATTGCGCCTGGCTCCTCAGTGCAAGCAATTGCGAGTCTCCTTGTTTAAGGACAATGCCTTGCAACTTCAGTTTGCCGCCCTTGGAGAACAGAAGAAGACTTGGCTAGAAGCCTGCTTACTCGCCACCGCCAGAGTTAGCTTTGCTGTACTTGAGGATCAGCTACCACAAACCGAAGCGGAGTTTGATTTACTTTGGGAAGCGGGGCGGAGTCAATTTAGTGACGATGCTGTTAGCTATGCGGCACTGCTGCAAACTATTTTAAAGGATTATGCCAATATTCGTCGGCGTTTGAAAAAGCTCAATTCACTGAGCTGGATACACAGTATTAATGACGTCAATCAACAGCTCGAAAGCCTATTCTTTAGTGGTTTCATTACTCAGCTTAGTCGCACCGAGCTTGACGAATATCCGCGCTATTTACAGGGTATTGCCAACCGCTTAGAGAGGTTGGAGGGTTCTTATCAGCGTGATCGACAAAATACTCTTGTGCTTCAGCCATTACAGCAGCAATTAGCGGATGTTTTGAAGAAATCACCAGATAAGTTTCGAACTTCTGCGGGTTTGCGTGAATACCGCTGGCTATTGGAAGAGTTGCGAATTTCCCTTTTTGCTCAAAATATGGGCACTCGGGTACCAGTATCTGAGAAGCGACTTAAAAAAATCTGGAAAACTGCTCTTGAGGATGTAACAACTCCCCTTTAATACAGTCTATTGAATACACCGTCATGGTGATTCTATTTACTGACACCGTGTGGATCGGAAATTTGCTTTCCTGCGTAGAATGGCCAATATATTGGATAAGGCTTGGGTTGTTATTGACAGCGCGAGACTTTGAAACCGCATAGGGCGAAGTTTTTTAAGTTGTATTTACTATCATCGGCGAATTCGCCGTACGGAGAATTAATAATGGCGTCTTTTACTAAAAAACCTTTGGTTGCTGCTTTTGGTGCTGCTTTCTTGGCCTCTGCTATGAGTCCAGCTATGGCCGAAAGCAATCCTTTTTTAGCCAAGCCCATGAGTGCGGGTTATGATTTAGCTAATTCAGCCAAAGCTGCCGAAGGAAAATGTGGCGAAGCTAAATGTGGCGCCGATAAAGCTAAGTCTGCTGCTGAAGCCAAATGTGGTGCCGATAAAGCCAAAGCTGAAGCTAAATGTGGTGCCGATAAAGCCAAAGCTGCTCATGAAGGCAAGTGCGGTGAAGCTAAGTGTGGTGCCGATAAAGCTAAGGCTGCTCATGAAGGCAAGTGCGGTGAAGCTAAGTGTGGTGCGGCAAAGTAAGTGATGACAGCGAAGCGCTTGGTTGTAATGGGCCTGACGACGGGCGCAATCTATGACTAAGCAAACTGCACTCGCAGGCCTGGGATTGCGGCGCGGCCTGATGGCGGCGCTTAACGATCTCGACATTGGCGATATCGATTTCATTGAGGTAGCACCGGAAAACTGGATCAATATCGGAGGTCGCTACAAGCGTGATTTTCGAGAATTGGCAGAACACTACCCGGTCTATCTACACGGACTGTCGTTAAACATAGGCGGTTTTGCCGAATTAAATACCGAATTACTCCAAGATATTAAAGCCTTTACCGCCGAGTTTAATTGTCCACTGTATTCGGAACACTTAACTTACTGTGGTGATGAAGGACAGCTTTACGATTTACTGCCCATTCCTTTTACTGAAGAAGCTGTGGCCCATGTTGCTGATCGTGTGAAGCGCGTTCAGGATGTATTGGGTCAGCGGATTTTACTGGAAAATGCCTCTTATTATGCGGCGCCAGGCCAGGAAATGAGCGAGAGCGAATTTATTAATGCGGTGGTCTCGGAAGCTGACTGTGATTTGCTGTTGGATGTGAATAATATTTACGTTAACAGCGTCAATCATCGCTACGACCCCTTTGAGTTTCTCCGCGCTTTACCATTACAGCGCGCTAAATATGTGCACATCGCCGGCCATTTTGACGAAGCTGAAGATCTGCGTATTGATACCCATGGTTCGCCGGTAATCGATATTGTCTGGGATTTGCTTGATGAGGCTTATGGTCTGTGTGGCCCCTTACCGACCTTGTTGGAACGGGATTTCAATTTCCCTCCTATGGCCGAGCTGCTAGATGAAGTTGCGTTGATACGTCGCGCTCAGTCAAAAGTGGCTACTAAGGTAAGGACCGCAAATTTAGGGTGGGCGGCTGAGCGATGAGTGATTTTCAAGCTGTACAGCGCAGCTTAACTGCGTTTGTGCGCGACCCGATGGCTAGCACTGGTCCGGCAGGCATAGAAGCACGTAGGCTTAATATTTATCGCGATTTATTTTTTAATAATATTGAAGGTTTTCTGAGTAATGGTTTCCCGGTCTGCCGCAGCTTGTATAGTGATACTGACTGGGAGGCTTTGGTGCGGGACTTTATGGCTGTTCATTATTGCAACAGCCCCTATTTTTTGCAAATTGCGGAGGAATTTCTGGATTATCTCAGCAATCAGCGCCACCGGCATAGTGAGGATCCAAGCTTTTTATTCCCTTTGGCCCATTATGAGTGGGTTGAATTGGCGTTGGATGTGGCGGACGAAGATCTTCCTGCTCAAATGGAGGTTCCGGAGGATTTGCTGACCGCAAGCTTAACGGTATCGCCGCTGGCCTGGTCGCTGGCCTATGAATACCCCGTGCAATTGATTGGCCGAGACTTTCAGCCAAGTGAGCCCAGTGCGGAGTTGAATTTTATTGTAGTTTATCGTCAGCGCAGTGATGAGGTTAAGTTTCTCGAAATTAATGCTGCTACCGCCAGGCTATTGGCATTGATTGATGAGGCAGAGCAAACAACGAGTGCTGAGTTTGTATTGCACCAGCTAGCGGACGAAATGCAAATGCCCAAGGAGACTACGCTGAGCTTCGGGCGCGGTATAATTGAACAGTTATTTAGCCTAGAAATTCTCATCGCTAATGCGCATGGAGAAGGGATATAGTGTCAAAATCTAAGGCATTCGGTATAGTGTCTACCGATTTAAATTTTAGTAGGCAAGCTTGCTTGATATCTTCAATTAAACCTATCTTCTGTGCCTTGGTGCTTATGGTCACAATGCTTTGTTCATCTGGACTTCATGCTGATAACTATGGAGATCCACGCGACCCCTGGGAGGGCGTTAATCGCAGTGTCTTTGCGTTTAATGAAGTTACTGATGCCTATTTGTTGAAGCCGGTAGCGCGGGGTTATCGAAAAGTTACCCCAGCTATTGTTGACCAAGGTATTGCCAATTTTTTTAACAATATTGGCGAGATCAAAAATGCCGGCAATGATATTTTACAGGGCCAAGGGGAAGGCGCCTTGGTGGATGCTGGCCGCTTTGTGATCAATACCACCGTAGGTTTACTGGGTTTTTTTGATGTTGCCAGTTATATAGGCTTAAAGCGTGAGTCTGAGGACTTTGGTCAAACTTTAGCGGTTTGGGGGGTGGAAACAGGCCCTTATTTGGTACTTCCTATTTTTGGTCCAAGCACACTGCGAGATGGTGTGGGTCGCGTAGTTGATAGCTATAGCTCGGTAACCAATAGTATTGATCCAGAGCAGGTCAGCTATGGCATGACGGCGCTGGATTTACTGCAAACTCGGGCCAGCTTGTTGGCTACTGAGGGTTTGGTAACTGGCGACAAATACACATTTTTCAAAGATGCCTATCTGCAGCGCAGAGAGTTTTTGATTAATGATGGCCAGCTCAAAGATGATTTTGGCGATGAAGATTTTGAGTCTTTTGATTTTTGATTGGACATTGATTTTTACGGCTGTAATTCCTCCACATGATTGCGGCTTGTGTGTGGGTGTCGAAGCGGGTAAAAAGGTTGGATGAACATAACTGAATTCCACCGTATTCTGCTGGTGCAGCAGGATGATGCTGTGCAAGCTCGGCTTATCGAGTCTCTTGAGCTCCTTGGCATAGAGATTGTTACTGTTGCTGACTATGCATCGGCCCTAGCCAGCTTCAGGGAAGAGGATATTGATGTCGCGATGGTCGACATTGATTTTCCCGGTGAACGCGGTATGGATCTACTCAGTGAAATGGCTGCCGACCCTCGCGAGCTACCTCTTATTGCCGTATCGCAGCGTAAAAGTCTGGCTGATGCCGTGGCGGCGGTACGTCACGGAGCAACAGATTATTTAATCCTACCTCTTGAAAGCTTGGATGTGATCAAGCATGTGCTTGATCGAGCCCTAGAGCGCGGCGCTTTAAAACGTGAAAATTTGGCTTATCGCAATAAACTCGAAAATGCTAATCGCGAATTGCTGGAAAGCCTGACCTTATTGCAACAGGACCAGCAGGCGGGTAAACATGTTCAGCAATTACTTCTGCCCGATACTCCCAAACAAATCGCCGACTACCAATTTGGCCATTACATTCTTCCCTCGCTTTATTTAAGCGGCGATTTTGTTGATTACTTTGTAGTGGGTGCTGATCACGCGGTGTTTTTTGTCGCGGACGTGTCTGGACATGGTGCCAGTTCAGCCTTCGTTACGGTGTTTTTGAAAAACTTGTTTGCCCGCAAGCGCAGTGACTTTTTGCATCGAGGCTCTACCGCAATATTGTCGCCTGCCAAGATGCTGGCCATTGCCAATCGCGAGTTGTTGGAAATGGGCATCGGTAAACATGTAACGATGTGTGTGGGGGTGTTTGATTTAAAATGCCCCCAGCTTTGCTATTCGGTTGCCGGGCATTTGCCTGCTCCGGTCTTGGCAGTTGACGGCAAGGCCGAGTTTTTGCCTGAGCACGATATGCCAGTGGGCTTATTTGCCGATGCGGAATTTTGTGACCATATGATCAGTTTTCCAGCAAAGGCCGTGCTGACTCTGTTCTCGGATGGTATATTAGAAGTTCTGAACAGCGGCAGCCTTGAACGCAAAGAACAGCATTTGCTGGATTTGTTGAAAGAGGGCCAAAGCTCAGCCACCGAACTGGCCGAGACCTTTGGTCTATTTGATATTGACGAGGCGCCGGACGATATTGCCATTTTAGTTGTGAGTAGGTTATAGGCGGATGCAGCCGGGTAGAATTTTAGTCGCGGGACAAGACGGTGCGTTTGTTATCAAATTGGTTGGTGATGTACGTCTAACCCTTTGTACCACGCTCGATGAGTTTTTTGACGAGATGCTGTCGGGCGAAGGTTTCGCCAGTGTTGTTGTCGATTTAAGCGATGCCGTCAATGTCGATAGTACCACTTTAGGCCTATTGGCCAAGCTTGCCATCAAAGCCAAAGATCGCTTTCAGTTTGTCCCTCTGATTTTATCCACCAATCCAGATATTACCCGGGTGCTTTCAAGCATGGGTTTTGACCGGGTGTTCCGGATACGCGAAGAACCGCTTTTGGATGACGAAGACTTGGGTGAGTTGCCGGTGTTACCTTGCAGTGAAGACAGTGTCAAACGCAAGGTTCTGGAGGCGCATCGCACTTTAATGGGATTGAGTGACAGTAATCACGCCAAATTTCATGAGTTGGTGTCGCTGCTAGAAGGGCAGTGTTTTTAAAGCTCTTTTCCGCTGGCAGCCAGTTTGGCGCGAATAAAATCAGTGTGCGGCAGATAAATTAAATCCGCCACTTTCCGAATTACATGATCCTCGTATTTGTCGATGCGGCCATCTTCTGCAGCCACTTCCCACATGGCCGCAACCAGTTGATATTTTTCAATATTATTGCAGTTATCATTGATGTAGCGAGTAAAAGGGTAGAGCGAGGTGCTATCGGCATTGGATGTCGCGGCCTTGGTCATAAAGTCGTCAATTTCGTCAATTGACACCGAAAAGCAGCGCTGTAAGAGCTCGCGAATTTTATCTAATTCGGCAGGATCTTGCTCGTAGTCAGATTTACTGACCTCGATCATAAGAGCAGCAGCGGCCAATTCTGTAGTCATTACATCGTTGTCACTGCGATCTTCGCCAATGGCAAATAATTCTTTGATTTTGGCAAACATTAGCTAGTCCACTTTGACAAAAGTTCTTCCAGTTTGATTTGATCTGCGGCAAAGGCACGTATGCCTTCAGCAAGCTTTTCAGTGGCCATGGCGTCTTCGTTCATGGCCCAGCGAAAGTTGGATTCATCTACCGCCAGTTTTATTGCGCGAGGGAATGCCATGTCAGTCGATAAAACCTGCTGAAGGATTTCCTGTGACTCACTCAACTCGGCCAGCAAGGCCGGGCTGATGGTGAGTCGATCACAGCCAGCCAGGGCTTCAATTTCCCCGATATTACGGAAACTCGCCCCCATTACAGCAGTTTTGTAGCCATGGCGTTTGTAGTAGCTATAAATCGCGGTGACTGACTGCACGCCAGGATCCATATTGGCGCTCTGGGGATTGAAGCCCCGGGCCTTATGCCAGTCAAGAATTCTGCCCACAAAAGGCGAAATCAGGGTGGCACCGGCCTCAGCACTGGCCGCGGCTTGAATCAGGCTGAAGAGTAGGGTCAGATTGCATTCAATACCTTCTGCTTCCAATACTTTGGCGGCTTGGACGCCCTCCCAAGTGGAGGCAATTTTGATCAGTAGACGCTCTTTAGCAATGCCTTTTTGTTGATAAAGGGCAACTATTTTATGCGCTTCGGCAATCATTTTCTCGGTATTAAAAGATAGGCGGGCGTCAACTTCAGTGGAAACTTTGCCTGGTACCAGTTGGCAAATTTCGGCGCCAATTTCAACGGCTAACTGGGTGGCCGCCTGTTGTAATTTAGCTTGGCTTCGACCTGCAGATAGCAATGAACTGACCACACCGTCGATAAGCGGACGGTATTGGGGCAATTGGCTTGCTTTCAGAATAAGTGAGGGATTTGTTGTTGCATCCTGTGGTGAAAAGCGTCGAATGGCTTCAATGTCGCCGGTGTCGGCAACCACTTTACTCATGGTTTTGAGTTGTTCAAGCTTACTGCTCATTACTTGCTTTCCTTTGTGTTGGCTCAGGCTACCAATTGCGTTCCACGAATGTCAGTGCCTGTTCCAGTATCTCTATACCTGCGCCAGGGCGGTGGGCATGTTCACTAATATGGCGGCGAAACAGGCGGCCACCGGCCTCTCCATTAAATAAACCCAGTGCGTGGCGGGTCATGTGATTAAGCCGAGTGCCTTTTCCCAATTCTGTTTCAATATAGGGAAACAGATTGCGGATAATGTCGAAGCGAGTTTTTGGCGCGGCGTCGCGTTGATAGAAACGCTCATCCACATCGGCCAAAATATAAGGCGTTTGATAGGCACTGCGGCCCATCATGATGCCATCGACGTGTGACAATTGCGAGGCAGCGTCATCAATACTCTGAATGCCGCCATTGATTATGATTTCCAGTTCGGGAAAGTCCTCCTTTAAGCGGTGCACTAAGCCGTATTCCAGTGGCGGAATTTCCCGGTTTTCTTTGGGGCTGAGGCCTTGAAGCCAGGCTTTGCGGGCATGAACGATAATCGCATCAGTGCCTGCCTCGGCAATAGCCGCAACAAAGTCCTGCAGTGGTCCGTAGCCTTCTTGCTCGTCAATACCAATACGATGTTTGACGGTGATGGCTATATCCACGCTGTCCTTCATGGCTTTGACGCAGTCGGCTACTAAATCCGGGCGAGACATCAAGCAGGCACCAAAAAAACCATTCTGAACGCGGTCAGAGGGGCAGCCGCAGTTGAGGTTAACCTCGTCATAGCCCCAGTCTTGAGCCATGCGACAGGAGTCTGCGAGCGCTTTGGGGTCGCTGCCGCCCAGCTGCAGAGCCAATGGGTGCTCAAGTTCGCTGTAGTTGAGGTGTTTTTCATGATCGCCATGAATCAACGCCCCGGTGGTGATCATCTCGGTGTAAAGTACGGCGTCGCGGCTTAGTTGCCGCCAGAACACTCGGCAGTGCCGGTCTGACCAGTCGAGCATCGGGGCGACGCAGAAGCGCCTGTCCAAGGTTTTTTTGTGCATCTGTGCTGAATTACCTGTGCGGATGGATGAATCTTGCCGCGTACGGCACGTATAATAAGCTACTTTGCTGGCCGGTTCCCGCACTGGGGGCCGGGCTTAACTGTCTATTGTATTCAAATGGTAATAAACACTCCATGACTGTTCGCACTCGTATTGCTCCATCGCCCACTGGTGACCCGCACGTAGGCACCGCTTATATCGCATTGTTTAACTACTGCTTTGCCAAAAGTCAGGGCGGCGAATTTCTATTGCGTATTGAAGATACCGATCAGCAGCGTTCTACGCCGGAATCTGAACAGGCTATTTTTGACTCCCTGCGCTGGCTGGGGCTGGACTGGGATGAAGGTCCGGATGTGGGCGGTCCCCACGGCCCGTATCGACAAAGTGAGCGCAGCGCGATTTATCGCGAGCACTGCGAACAATTATTGGCTGCTGGTCATGCTTTTAAGTGCTATCGCAGCCCAGAAGAGCTCGATGTTCTGCGCGAGGCCCGTCGTGAGGCTGGTGGTCACACCGCGCTTAAATACTCAGATTTGCAGCTGGAAGAGGCCGAACACGCCCGCCGTGAAGCGGCTGGTGACAGCTATGTGATCCGCATGCATGTACCAGAAGAGGATGGTCACTGCGAGATTGATGATTTACTGCGCGGTAAAGTTGAACTGGAGTGGGGGCAGGTAGACGCCCAGATACTTCTTAAGTCTGATGGTATGCCTACCTACCATTTGGCTAATGTGGTAGATGATCATTTAATGGCCATCACTCACGTTTTACGCGGTGAGGAGTGGATTAATTCTGCGCCCAAACACAAGCTGCTATATCAGTATTTTGGCTGGACGATGCCGGTACTTTGTCATCTTCCACTGCTTCGCAATCCGGACAAGAGCAAGCTCAGTAAACGTAAGAACCCGACCAGTATTAATTATTATAAGCGCATGGGCTTCCTGCCAGAGGGTATGCTGAATTACCTTGGTCGCATGGGCTGGTCAATGCCGGATGAAAGTGAAAAGTTCAGCCTGCACGCGATGATTGAGCATTTTGATATTCAGCGGGTGAGCTTAGGCGGCCCCATTTTTGATGTTGAAAAATTGCGCTGGTTAAATGGCCTGTGGTTGCGTGAAGATTGCAGTCCGGAGCAGTTGGCTGATCGTCTGCAGGAGTGGGCGCTGAATCGCGATATGCTGATGAAGCTGATACCTCATCTGCAATCTCGGATTGAAGTGTTTAGTGATATGGCGCCGCTGGCGGCATTCTTCTTGTCGGGTATGTTGCCCCTGACCCCGGAGAGTTTTGTATCCTCAAATCTGGATGAGGATGAATTACTGACTCTGCTGCAGTGTTCAGCATGGCGCCTGGAGTCACTTAATGACTGGAGTCGCGACCGTATTTTTGCTGAGATTAAATCCCTAGCTGAGGGTCTGGGTATTAAGCTTAAAGACTTTATGCCACCGCTGTTTATTGCTGTTGCCGGTACGACCTCGTCAATTTCGGTGGTGGACTCCATGGAAGTCCTTGGTCCGGATATGAGTAGAGCGCGTTTGCGTCATGCCATTGAAGTGCTGGGAGGCGTGGGTAAGAAGAAATTAAAGAAACTTGAAAAACGTTATCAGGAGGCTTGTGCTGCGCAATAGATTGTAGTTTGTGCCGCTATGCTCTTGTGTTGTGACGATTTTTTTCATGTTTTTGGCTATGTGTGTTGACAAGCCGCAGGTCGATCATTAATATGCGCAGCCTCTGCTTTGGGGCTATAGCTCAGCTGGGAGAGCGCCTGCATGGCATGCAGGAGGTCGGCGGTTCGATCCCGCCTAGCTCCACCAAAGTTTTGAAAACCGCTGTAAGGCGGTTTTTTTTCGCCTGTCGAAAAGTTTGAGTAGAAGCACGGATAACTGTGTCATATTTAAGTAATATTCTGCTGAGCTGCCATAATCATAATGCTGGCGAATACCATTGCTTCCTGAGAGGTTCAAAACGTGTCTACTATTTCTCTTCGTCAAAGCCACAATAAAAGCCCAGGTGATATGCGTGATTTGATCAGGCAAATGGCTGCTAAGCTCGAGGAGCGCTACCAGCTTAAATCACGTTGGCTCAATGATGATGAAATGGAGGTACAGCGTTCAGGTATAAAGGGCCGCATCGTCCTTGGCGCCACTGAAGTGAAGGTTGATATTAAATTGGGCCTGATGATGGGGGCGTTCAAGTCGGCCATTGAAAAAGAAATTGCACGCTCAATGACTGAAAAGTTGGCCTGATTTTTTCATTTATCGTTTTTGTGCTAAAAATTCATTTTTAGAGGAAATTATTTCTGAATATACTGCTCTAAACCTCACAGTTCATGACTATGGAAGTAGAGAGAGGAAGTATGACTAGTCAATTTTCACGTTTCAATAGACTGAGCCGATTACCTGCTAAAAGTCTCTTGTTCTGTTGTTTCATCCTTCTGGGGCAGTACAGTTGGGCATTTTTTCCTCAATTGGACGGCGACGGTAGGGGATTGCCAAGTTTGGCGCCCATGCTAAAAACTGTGAACCCTGCAGTGGTCAATATATCCACCTACACCACCCAGCGTGTTCAGCAAAACCCCTTAATGAATGATCCTTTTTTCCGCCGCTTCTTTAATATACCTCAGCAGCAGATGCAGCCTCAGCAGCGGCGCACGCAAAGCGCTGGGTCCGGGGTTATTATTGACGCTGATGCGGGCACAGTCTTGACCAATCACCATGTGATCAATGGTGCCGATGAAATTACAGTGGCTATGGAGGATGGCCGCAGTTATACGGCAACTCTGATTGGCTCTGATCCTGATGTTGATATTGCGGTGCTGAAAATTGACGCCAAAAATTTGCGCAGTGTCAAAATGGCCGATTCAGAAAAGCTTGAAGTGGGTGATTATGTGGTGGCTATTGGCAATCCATTTGGTCTCGGTCAAACCGTGACTACTGGTATTGTCAGTGCTTTGGGGCGCACGGGGCTGGGTATTGAGGGCTATGAAAACTTCATCCAGACCGATGCATCGATTAATCCCGGAAATTCCGGTGGCGCTCTAGTTAATTTACGGGGAGAGCTGGTTGGTGTGAATACCGCTATTCTAGCGTCGGCCGGGGGCAATGTTGGAATTGGTTTTGCTATACCGATTAATATGGCTAGGGCCAGTATTGAACAGATTCTGGAGCATGGCGAAGTGCGGCGCGCCCAGCTGGGTGTGGTGATTCAAGATCTTAGTTCCGAGTTGGCTGAAGCGTTTAATTTGGACAAGCATCAGCGCGGCGCGGTGATTGCCGAGGTGCAGGATAAGTCTGCGGCAGACCGCGCTGGGATGAAAGCTGGCGATGTGGTTATCGAAGTTGATGGCAAGGAGGTTTCCAGTTCCGCCCAGCTTCGCAATGCAGTTGGCTTACGTCGAATTGGTGATAAAGTCTCGGTAACGGTGCTCAGAGATGGCAAGCACAAGATCTTAATGGCGAAGTTGGCTGAAAATAAACCACCGCGAGTGGCAGCTTCGGAAAATTCTGCAGTGAATGATTTACTAAAGGGTGTAACCCTTCGCGATGCCAATGATGGAAGCGGGGTCTTAGTCGCCGAGGTAACTGCTGACGCTAAGGCGGCGAGTAAATTACTTGCAGGTGATTTGCTTGTGTCGGTGAACCAGCAGCGTGTGCGCAATGTGAAGGATTTTAGTGCTGCGCTATCAAAGTCAAAAGGCGGCTTGTTGCTCAGGGTGTTGCGCGGGCAATTAGCGTTGTGGATTGTGTTGCAGGCCTAATCGGGCGCTGGCATGGATATTGGAGGCGGTAAATGAACAAAATTATCTGGATTGCTATGGTGCTGATGCTCAGTGCCTGCGCGGGCATTCCGGTGTCCACGGATTACGCTAGGGATTACGACTTCAGCCAGATTAAAACCTACGCCTGGCTGCCGCCTATTAAAAGTAATGATCCTGAACTGGACAATGACCTAGTTAGTCAACGCTATATAGATGCTATAGATAGCCAGTTGGTGGCCAAAGGTATTCGCTTGATTGCAGATCCAGCCAAGGCCTCGGTGTTAGTTACCTACCATTTGGGTAAAGAAGACAAAATCACGATTGATGATTTTGGTTCCTGGTATACCCAGTTTGGTTACTATCCTTGTTATTACTGCGATTCCAGTCGGGTCTATGGCTATGGTCATTTTGGCCGCGACAATTTTTATGACAATAACGTTTGGGTGCGTAATTATGAAGAGACCAGTTTGTCAGTCGATATTATCGATGCTAGTAGCAAAAAGTTGCTATGGCGCGGAAGTAGAAAGTGGGCGATGCCCAATCTACCCAGCCCAGAAGAGCGCCGTCGATACACCAATGAGACGGTGGCAGCGGTCTTAACTGAATTCCCGCCTAGGCAGTTTCGCGGGCATTGATTTTATTCCAGATTTAGCTTTATTTTGGCTTTGCTTGGCTTGCAAGTGGGCGGTCTTTCGCAGACAATAGCGCCCGCATTGACGCCCAGCGACGATGTGTTTTTTATGGTGGTCCTTCTGGTCCCCTCGCAACGACAGATAGCGAACTCCGCCAGGCCCGGAAGGGAGCAACGGTAGTTATTACGTCGTGTGCCGGGGTGTGGCTGGTTGGACCGCCACCAAATACCGTATTCCTCCACTGCCTTTCATTTTCGTTCTATTTCATTGGTTTATGTCATCGCGGGGCTGGTGTATCCTTGCCGCTTCCATCCTAGGGATTGTTCGATGAGCTATCAGGTCTTGGCGCGTAAATGGCGCCCAAAAACCTTCCGCGAAATGGCCGGTCAAAATCACGTACTCAAGGCGCTTATCAATGCCCTTGATCACGATCGCCTGCATCACGCCTATTTGTTTACCGGAACACGGGGTGTGGGTAAAACCACCATTGCCAGGATTTTGGCTAAGTGTCTGAATTGCGAAGCTGGGGTTAGCTCTGAACCCTGTGGTCAGTGCAATGCTTGTGTAGCCATTAATGAAGGTCGCTTTGTTGATCTTTTGGAAGTCGATGCTGCCTCCCGCACCAAGGTGGAGGATACTCGCGAGATACTTGATAACGTCCAGTACACCCCCAGTCAGGGCCGTTACAAGGTCTATTTGATTGACGAAGTACACATGCTTAGTAGCAGCAGTTTTAATGCGCTGCTGAAAACCTTAGAAGAACCACCGGCACACGTTAAATTTTTACTGGCAACGACCGATCCGCAGAAATTACCGGCCACCATTCTTTCGCGCTGCCTGCAATTCAATCTTAAAAATCTTAGTGCCGAACGTATTGTTGAGTATCTGAAGACCATTCTTGAAAAAGAAATGGTGTCGTATGAAGAGCCCTCTTTGTGGCTACTAGGTCGCGCCGCCGATGGCAGTATGCGTGATGCCCTGAGTTTGACTGATCAGGCCATTGCTTTCGGTTCTGGGCGGCTGGGCGAACAAGATGTTCGACAGATGCTGGGTACCATTGATCACGGCT
This sequence comes from Zhongshania sp., assembly GCA_047624025.1. GTDB lineage: Bacteria > Pseudomonadota > Gammaproteobacteria > Pseudomonadales > Spongiibacteraceae > Spongiibacter. Next base: position 37,117 of record JBLHPB010000001.1, on the reverse strand, counting down.
CAGTCTATCGCTTAATAGAAGCCTTAACGGCCAGTGATGGCGCCGCACTTTTAGCGATAGTGGCTGATTTGGCTGAGATGGGCGCTGATTTTGCTGGTGTTGTTAGTGAGCTACTGGTGGTATTACACCGTTTGGCCATTGCCCAAACGGTGGCTGAAGGCTTGGACAATAGCCTAGGTGATCGCCAGCGGATTCTTGAGCTAGCAGCCAATTTGGCGGCCGAAGACGTGCAGTTTTATTACCAAATGGCTTTGTCAGGTCGTCGTGATTTGGGTTTGGCGCCAGATCCAAGGGCTGGATTAGAAATGCTGCTTCTACGTATGCTGGCCTTTAAACCTCAGGGCGTGATTGATGCACCCACTCAGTCCTTACCGCGCGCGAAACCAGCGGTGGAGGCCGCTGCTGCGGGAAAAAAGCTTTTAACGAGTGATCTCGCGCCAGCTCCTGAGGCGCTGGCGGTGCCAAGTGCGCTGCTGCAGTCCACGGTGGCAATGGATATGCCTAGTCAGCCACTGCACGTTGAGGCAGTTTCTGTTGCCGAAGCTAGTAGTAGTGCTCTAGCGGTCGGTAAGGACTCAGCGCAGGTAAATGATGATGTACCGCCGTGGCAGGAACAGCCCCATACACCAGCTAGAAGCGTGCCCGAGCCGCGAGTGATTACGTCTCTTGCTCAGTCTCAATCGAGGGCCAGTGACATTACTGATTTGGCTGTCAGCGAGCCAAGCCCGGTTGACATTTCGCGGGCAGAAGCCCCCGTTGCTGATGCTGCACAGCAGGCTATCCCTTACGAAACATTGGATGAGTACGTGTGGCGGGAGCATTTTGATAGTTTTAAATTGCCCGGCATGCTCGGGAGCGTGGCAGGACATTGCCAGATTGCCTCGAAGACAGATTCGGGACTGGAATTTCATATTGACCCAGTGAATGACGCTTTATTGAATGATCGTCATATTGAGCGCTTAGGTGAACTGCTCAGTAACTATTTCAGTAGGGATTTACAGGTTTCGGTCATTGTCGCTACCGTAATAACCGAAACTCCTGCAGCCTATAAGCAGCGCTGTATTGACGAACGCTTGGTCTTGGCGAGAAAAGCCCTAGATGCAGATCCACTGGTGAATAAATTGATTAGCGAGTTTGATGGCAGGCTGGAACCGGACTCGGTTCAGTTGCTGGATTAATGAGGAAGGACGATGAAACCTGATTTGAATGAATTAATGAAAAAAGCGGCCGAGATGCAAGAAAAAATGCAGAAGGCTCAGGAAGAGCTGGCCAATGCCGAAGTGAATGGCGAATCTGGCGGTGGCTTGGTCAAAGTCACCATGACCGGTCGTCATGATGTGCGTCGGGTCACAATCGATCCGAGTTTGATGTCTGAAGACAAGGAAATTCTTGAAGATTTACTGGCTGCAGCAGTGAATGACGCGGTGCGTAAAATTGAAGTCACCAGCAAGGATCAGATGGGCGGTATGATGTCTGGAATGGGCATGCCCGCCGGATTTAAGATGCCGTTCTAAGATGAGTTACAGTCCACTCATCGACGAATTAATTGATGCCTTGCGCTGCCTTCCTGGCGTGGGCGCTAAATCTGCTCAGCGTATGAGCTTTCAGCTGTTGGAGCGCAACCGTCCCGGCGCTGCCAGACTGGCTGCGGCCTTAAACAAGGCCGTAGACAAGGTCGGGCATTGTGCCAGCTGTCGTACCCTGACCGAAAATGAGCAGTGCTTTATTTGCGCCGACAAGCGCCGCGATCAGCACACTATATGTGTGGTGGAATCGCCGGCTGATGTGGTCGCATTTGAGCAAAGTGGTGATTACAAGGGTTTGTATTTCGTGCTGATGGGACATTTATCTCCTATTGATGGTATTGGCCCCGCTGAAATCGGCATTGATAAATTGCTGCAACGCGCCACTGAACTACAGTTACAAGAACTGATTTTAGCGACTAATCCCACGGTTGAAGGTGAGGCCACCGCCTATTACATCACCGAGCAAATGCGTAGTCGTGGTATTGAAGTCAGTCGAATTGCCCATGGTGTGCCGCTGGGTGGCGAATTGGAATACGTGGACAGCGGTACGCTGGCCCACGCCCTGAAAGGACGAAGACGCATTGACTGACCCATTGGAAGCATGTCGGTATATTGATTCAGACTCAGCATTAAATGAGGCCTGTGCTAAATGGGCCGGAGCTGAGTTTCTGGCGATAGATACCGAATTTATTCGTACCGATACTTTTTATCCTATTGCCGGTCTCATTCAGGTGGGTGCCAATGGCGATTTGTATTTAATTGACCCCCTGACGATCAGCGATTGGCAAGCGTTTACCGCTTTGTTGCGGCGCCAGGACCTGCCGAAGGTGATTCATTCCTGTAGTGAAGATCTTGAGGTTTTTCAGGTTTTATTTCAGTGCGTACCTCAGCCCCTGCTAGACACCCAAATAGGTGCTGGACTGGCGGGCTTGGGTTTTGGTCTCAGCTACCAAAAATTGGTCATGGAGTGCTTAGGCATTCACGTTGAAAAGGGCGAGACCCGCTCTGATTGGCTGAGGCGTCCGCTAAGTGATAATCAATGCAATTACGCGGCTTTGGATGTTCTTTATCTGCAGCGTATTTATCCGCTATTGCGTGAGCGACTGCAGGCCAAGGGTGCTCTGGACTGGTGGTTGGAAGATTGTGCCAGTATCACCGCCCAAGCTGAAAACCCGGCGGCGGCTGATGCTTATTATCTGCGTATTAAATCCCTGTGGAAGCTCAGTCGTCGTCAGCAGTTCATACTGCAGCAGTTATGCAGCTGGCGGGAACAAGAGGCACGAGATCGCAATATTCCCCGTGGACGGGTGTTAAAAGACCCTGTTTGCTTTGAAATTGCCCGCTTGCAAGCCAGTGACCTTGCCTCACTGGGTCGTATTAAAGACATTTCTCCCGGTGCGGTGCATCGTTATGGCGAGCAGGTATTGGCCGTTGTGGAGGCCAGTAGTCACGCGGATGAACAGGTTTTACCTGCAGCCGCAGCCAAGCCCCTGAGTCCTGCTCAAAATCAAGCGTTAAAAAGAATGCGAACGGTGGCTGCTAAAGTGGCTAAAGACATTGGTGTCGCCGAGGAAATTTTGGTGAAAAAACGCGATTTAGAAGAATTGATTCGCAATAGCAGTTTACCCCGCGCCTTAAGTGGCTGGCGTAAGCCTGTCATTGGCGAGACTTTACTCGACCTTTGTGGGCAATCCACATGAAGCAAATTTGCGCAGTTTATCGTAGCTCCTCTACAGAGGGCATGTATTTGTATGTCGATCATCAGGAAGATCTAGCGCGCGTGCCAGAAGCCTTGATGGCGCGATTTGGCAAGCCGCAGCGGGCCATGACCCTAGTGTTAAGCCCAGACAAAAAACTGGCTAGGGCTGATGTCAATAAAGTCATGTCGGAAATTACTAGCAATGGCTTTTATTTACAGCTGCCGCCTAAAGCTGAGTGGCTTAATCCACGTGTGGTGCCTGAAAGCGATGGCTGATCGAGTCAAAGCGCCATTTTGGCAGCGCAAAAGCCTGGCTGAAATGACGTCTCAGGAGTGGGAGTGGTTGTGTGATGGCTGTGGTAAATGCTGTTTGCACAAACTGGAGAATGAGGACAGTGGCGATGTTTTTTATACCGATGTAGCTTGTCGGCTGCTAGATAGTAAAACTTGCCAGTGCAGCGACTACAGCCACCGCCTAGAACGCGTTCCCGATTGCCTGCAGGCCCGGCCTGAGGATATTGCTCAGTTTCATTGGCTGCCTGATACTTGCGCCTATCGGGTATTGAGTGAAGGTGGCCAACTGGCCGAGTGGCATCCTCTGTTGTCGGGCAGCGAGGATAGTGTCCATCGAGCTGGTATTTCGGTATTGGGCCGCTGTGTTAGCGAATTGGATGTGACCGCCGTCGATTTGGAAGACCGTATAATTCACTGGGTAAATTAAGGTGTGACATGATTGATCTAAACGATTACCGCTTAGCTTGGCAGGTGTATTTAAGTATTGGCATATTGGCGTTGGTGGTATGGTTTTTTATTGTTCGCGGCATCAATATACTATGGTTACGTTACTGGTTGAATTTTGCCGCTGCGGCATTTCTTCTCACGCCTGATCGTCATCCCTCGGCCCCAGATTTGTGGGTGCCCGCGAGTGCTTCCGCGACGCTCAGCTGGGTTACCGAAGGCCTAGAAGTGGCTTTGCCGACGTTAGTCGCCCTTGGTGTTGCTCAGCTACTGGCCATGTTTTTGACGTTAATAGTTATGAATTGGCCGAGTATGAAAAAGTCTAATACCTCCAAGCATGGGGATGTAAAACGGACGCAAGTACGACAAGAGCCGTCGCTTTAAGCCTTGTTAGCGTTTTTTATCGGCTAACATGCACTTTCAAAACACAATCAAGTAGCTACATTTCTAGTGAATCTGAGTAGCATGGTTTTTTCGGAACGGTAACAGCAGAACCTAGCTATAAGCGGTACAGGGGGGGCAATGGATTTAAAGCTCGTTAATGTAGATGGCAGTGAGTGCTACCTCATTGATCGGCACAACGTTATTATTGGTCGCGATAGTGGCAATGACATTGCCATCGAACGGGAATTACTGTCTCGCCGTCATGCCAAGCTGAGCTCGGTGGAGGGTAGTTGGTTACTTGAATATAGGGGTTCAACCAAGGGCATATTTTTTAATAAGCTGAAAATTAGTCAGCCTGCCTGCCCAGGTGAAGGTGGGTGATGTCTTAAAGTTTGGCCAAAGTGCTTTCTATCTTCAGAGTAGCGCCGATGGTGTGCAAACTATTATCGCGGCTCGACTACCCAAAAATACCACGGTTACTGGTGGCTCCATTACCATTGAAGATGAATCTAATAGTGACCGCACGTCCTTCCAGCAATCCTAGCAATTGACATCGGGCTGGGATGTCAGTGGCAGTGTTCAACAAAACCCCCGATACGCAAAAGAAGCGATAGATAAAATTATAACAAAGACGATTATTTCCCAGGGCTTAAATCCTGACGCGGTGCTGCTTTTTTTTGCACCCTCACAGCGTCCACTGGTTTATGGGATATCGGCAAAATCAGCTAAAATATATTGGTTGATTGGTTGATTGGTTGATTGGTCGTGGTAGTGAGGCCAAATTACGGATAGATGATCCTAGTATTTCTCAGACCCATGCTAAAGTAATTTACGATAATGGTGATTGGCGGGTAGAAGGTGTAGGCTCCACCAATGGTATCCGTGTTGACGAACAAGTTTGTAGTCGTATGTTTTTAAAAGACGAAATGGTTGTTAGCCTAGGTCGGGTTGATATGGTTTTCCGCAAACTCAATTAGGGCAGGGAATTACTCTAACAATAATGAGAACTGGAGGCAATATGCTTGCTAAACACGTATCCAATTTAAATCAGCGGCTATACATTCCCATGCTGTGTACGGCAATACTCTTAATTACTTCCTGTGCGGCCCCCAGTGATAATAAACAGACTGGGCAGCCTCCAAGCGAACAAGAGCAAATCGCAGGAATGCAAATTGTTGACTGCCTATTGCCGGGGCAATTGCGTAAATTGGGGAATATGAACTACTTATCACCCCGTCGTCCCATCAAGACCACCGCCGCTGATTGCAATGTGCGAGGTGGTGAATATGTTGCCTATGATCGCGCTGATTACAAAACTGCGTTAAAAATCTGGTTACCTGCTGCAGAGGAGGGTGATGCAGCCGCGCAGTTGTCCGTGGGTGAAATTTTTGAAAAAGGCTTGGGTACCGATCCCAATTACACCATGGCGGTGTTTTGGTATGAAAAGGCTGCCGCTCAGGGTAATAAAAGCGCCCAGTTTAATTTGGGCACAATGTATGAGCAGGGCTTGGGTGTACCTCAGGATAAACTCCAGGCTATAAATCTGTATCGACAAGCTTGGGGTGTGCCTGAAGACAGTCTGATGTATCAAGCCGAAGCTCAGGCTCAGCAGGCGACATTACGCGCTGAGTTGCAAACTCAGCTGAAGGCTAAATCCTCGCAATTGGAGCTATTGGAGCGTCAATTGACTGAGGCAAAAAAGCAGGCCAAATCTCCTGCTAAGTCCGGTAGTAATATGCAGGTGGCGATGGCAGATACCGACACTATTCAGCAGCTTGTTCAATCCTTGCGCGATGATCGAGCCAAAGTTGCACAACAGCTATCCACAATTCCAAAATTGCGCGCTCCAGCGGTGACTAAAGCGACTGCTGCGGAGGTTGCGGGTGGAGTTGGTGTCAAGGTGAAAGAATTGGATTTTGGTCGCTATTTTGCTCTCATTATTGGCAATCGGAACTACACCACACTGGATGATTTGGATACGCCTATCAGTGATGCCAGTGAAGTGGGCAAAATATTAGAAGAAAAGTACGGTTTTCAAGTGCAGTTATTGCTAAATGCCGATCGTTTAACGGTGATGAAGGCCATCAATGAATTGCACAGTGTGCTTGGCGAAAATGATAATTTATTGATTTACTATGCGGGTCACGGCAGCATGATCGATGTTGGTGAGCGCGATACGGGTTATTGGTTGCCGGTAAATGCCGATGCTCCACCGAATGATGCCTATTGGATTTCCAATGAATTTGTGAGTAATCATCTGGGGCGATTGAATGCACGTCGGGTATTGGTGGTTGCTGACTCTTGTTATGGCGGCCTGCTTTCCTCGGCGCCTGGACATCTGTTTTTTGGTCAAGCCAGTGCGGCTGTCGATCCTGAATATATTAAATTCAAATTGCCTCGTCGCTCGCGCTTGCTATTGTCTTCTGGCGGCAACAAGCCAGTTGTTGATGGCGGTGGTGCTGGACACTCGGTGTTTGCTCGCGAGCTTATAGAAGCCTTACTGAAAAACACCGAGGTTTTATCTGCACCACAACTTTATGCCAGTATTCGTGGGCCGGTGGCCAAAAGGGCTCAAGATAATCAATATATACAGGAACCAGTGTATAAAAGTATCAAAGGTGCTGGACATGAAGTGGGTGATTTCTTTTTTGTTCCCACTGCTTTGACGCAATAACATACGCGCAAAATATCATTGGATTAAACTGATAATTTTATATAAATATCGGACTTGGGGGATTCGCAATGCCTTATAAGACAATAAAACTTACACAGGGGGTGGTGGTGTTGGCTGCATTGATGACGTTGGTTGTCGCGCCAATGCCGCTCGCCGCAGAGACCTGTGCAAAACGTGGTAGTAGCACCCCCAATGAAAATCCTGAACAGCCTACTGGCGGTGTGGGTGGAGATGGGGATCAAGTATTTACCGAAACGCCACCACCTTCTGACTCTGAAAATTCGGCTCCACGTGCAACGACTAGCAACGAAACCTTTCAAGAGGGAGATGAAACCTGTGGTGCACCGGTAGGTGAATCCAGCGGTAATCAGGCTCAGACGACGTTGATGACCTTGAATAATCGCATCAATAGTTTCCGCAGCTACAGTCGAAACAATAAATCTACTTCAAATTCTCAAACCAGTGCATTTGGTTTTGCTGCTTTGGGGGGCGCTGCGAGTGCAGGCAACGCTTTATTGGATGAAAGCCGTTTGTCAGTGTTTGGTTTTACCGATTATTCTGTGCGTGATCGACAGACCACGGCATTTGGTAGCGGCTACGATCAAAAACAAAGTGCTTTTACCCTAGGCTTTGACTACCGCTTGCCAGATGAGGGTAGTTTTGTCGGCATGTCGCTCAGTGCCAGTGATGGTGATAGTGAACTAGATAATAAATCGGGTGGCAGTGAGGTGAGCGGTGTAACCTTGGCTGTTCATGGCGCAAAGTATTGGGATAATCATTTTATATCTGGTTTGCTTGCCTACGGTATTATGGATGTAGATATCGCTCGGCTCTCGAGTACGGATAGCTTCACAGCTTCTAGTGATGGTAATTATGTATACGGCGATTTTACCATTGGCCGGGAATATAGCTTTTCTGGTTTGCGCCTAACTCCCACGGTGCGATTGCTTATTATGGATGGCCAGATTAATGCTTACAGTGAACGTTCTCGGTCTGGAGCTGGGACGATTCGCAGTGTTGATGATCAAGATATTCAATCTAAAATACTCGCTTTTGCCGTTCAGGGTGATTATGCCTTTGCGATGAATTGGGGCGTGTGGATGCCATCATTGCGTATTGAGTATTTGGCCGACCTTAGTGACGCCTATGAGTCCAATGGCCAAACTCTGAGTGATTTTGACAAGTCTGCGCTGAGTACTTTTTCGGACAGTGCCGAAGATCCGGATTCCAGTACCATCTCAGTTGCTTGGGGTAGTACGGCGCAATTTAAGCGAGGTCTTGCGGCCTATGTGGTTTATGAACGATTGTTCTATCACGAGTATATGAGTAAGTACACGGCAACCTTGGGTGTTCGTTACGAGCTGCCCTGATTTGATCTCTAGTGGACAAGTAGAGGGACGAGTACAGTAAATGAATTTATGGCTGCCTCGTCTACTTGTTAGTCTAGTGGTTTTATTCACCTTGACGGCTTGCGTTAATGCCCCTGCTAAAATGGATCTAATGGCTGCCGATTATGGATTTAATCGCAGTCAAGTGCAGGGCCAGGGATTTCAGCATATTGTTTATAGCCGTCAGGGTGAACTAGATTCCCAAACTGTCCATGTCTATGTGGAAGGTGATGGCCGACCTTGGTTGCACGGTCGCTATATAGCAGAAGACCCCACGCCACTCAAGCCCCTGGCACTGACCTTGGCCAATCGTGATGTTCAGAATACGGTGTATTTAGGGCGGCCGTGTTACCTCGGTTTATACAGCAGCCCTGAATGTGATGAACAGTTTTGGACATCAGCTCGCTATGCCCCAAAAGTTGTTGCCAGTATGGTTGCGGCTTTGCAAATCATACTCAGTGAGCCAAATTCAACTGAAGTTGTGCTGATCGGTTATAGCGGCGGCGGCAGTCTGGTGATGTTGATGGCCGACAAACTGCTTGAACTCGGTATAAAGTTGACCACGGTGGTGACCGTGGCAGCAAATCTGGATACTGATGGCTGGACCCGTAGTCATGGATTTCTACCCCTCGATAACTCTTTAAATCCGATGCTTCAGCATTACTCTAAGCATTTTAAACACCTACATTTTATAGGTCAGAATGACCAAAATGTTTACTTAGATAGCAGTGCCCAGTTTGTTCTTCGTCATGGTGGTCAACGGGTGGTGCTCGCAAATTTTGATCACAGTTGCTGCTGGTTGCCTCAGTGGCCAGAATTGTTAGCCAAGGGCTTGGCACAGGCACAGGTTTCTATGCAATGAAAGATGATACGGAAAGAACACGTCTCGCCTCAAATCCATGCTCTGCCGATGATATGCCAGAGCTTGGGGCGAATGATAAAAGCACTGATGATGCGACGAGTAATGTTGCCAAAGATGGCAGTGCTTTTTTTATTGATGATGAAAATGCGACACTTATTGCTCCTGTAAATGAGGATGGAACCATTGCAGGGGATATTGATGAAGATAAAACGACACTGACGGGTATTGTTAGTGACATTGATGCGACCGTGGCTACCATCAGTATTAATGCTGAGCAGTCCTCATTCTCGCCCGGTGTTGGCGCAGGGGGGTTTGTTGTCGGCAGCGTACTTAAAGAGCGATTTAAGCTTGAGCGTATGCTCGGCGAAGGGGGCATGGGGGCGGTTTTTTTAGCGGTAGATCAGCGCAAAATAGAAGCTCGCTACCACGACCCATACGTGGCAATCAAACTGATTGGCGGTGAGTTTGGCAAAGACCCCAATGCTTTTATCTCCTTGCAGCGGGAGACCGATAAATCGCAGAAGTTAGCCCATCCTAATATTATTACCGTTCACGATTTTGATCGCGATGGTGATGTTTTTTTCATGACTATGGAAGCTCTCAAGGGACAGACCTTAGATGCTCTGATCGTTGATGGTGGCTTGGAGCGGCGGCGGGCCAGTGGCTATATTGAGGCAATCTCCCGTGCCATTGCCTATGCTCATCAGCGCGATATAGTGCACTCTGATATTAAGCCGCAGAATATCTTTGTGACTGAAGACGATATTGTTAAAGTGCTGGATTTTGGTATTGCCCGAGCTTTGTCATCTCGCGGTGGCGTAGATGACAGCGCAAACGAAGTGGTGGGCCTAACCCCGGCCTACGCCAGCTGCGAAATGTTTGCCGGAGAATCACCTCATCCTGCCGATGATGTTTATGCTCTGGGTATTATCGCCTACCAGTTGCTTAGTGGACGTCATCCTTTTGAGCGTAAAAAGGCAACTTTGGCTCGGGATAAGGGCATGCGGGCGACAAAAATCAAGGGCTTGCCAAGCTATCAGTGGAAGGCAATCTCTAAAGCCTTAGCCTTTAATCGCGATGAGCGCTGGCAAAATGCCGATGAGTTCTATCGTCAGTTTAGTGGTGCCGGGCGCTTGGCCAAGTACATGGCGATGGCAATGCTCTGTGTGATTTTGGGTTTTGCTGCCTATCTGAATTTTTACACGCCGCCGGCGGGCCCCGATGTACCATTTGAGGCATTACCAGCCGAAACTCAGCAGCAAGTTACCGAGAGTTTGCAGCAGGGTGCCATGGCGCAAAAGTTTTCTGATCTCAATGGTGCACTGTTCTATCTAAATAAAGCGTATTTGCTTCATCCTCGGAACCCAGAAGTCATGGCACAATTGGATGGTTTGGTCACTGTGATGATTGATGGAATTGCCACGAGCGCTAAGGGAGGGGATCGCCCGCAGCAACTCCAGTTGTTGGAGGAATTACTGAAGTATGAGTCTCTGACGCAGAACCCTCGATTGCTGGAACTGCGTCAAAGCCTGATTGATTAGATTTCAATCTCGGTAAAAGCGCCTTCAAAAAGCGCGGAGCTTAAATAGCGCTCGGCAGAGTCAGGTAGAATGGCAACGATCAATTTCCCTTCATTGCCTGCCTGCCTGGCGACGCGATCGGCAACGGCCATTGCCGCGCCACTGGAAATGCCAGCGAGAATACCCTCTTCCTTCATCAAGCGATGAGCCCAGTGCATGGCCTCGTCATCATCGATAGGCTCAACCTGGTCGACCATACTTAGATCCAGGTTTTGAGGTAAAAATCCGGCACCGATACCTTGGATTTTGTGCGGAGCATGGCGTACCTCGCTGCCGTCCAATGCGCTGCGGATTAACGTTGTTGAGCTTGGCTCAACGGCGACGGTGGTGATGGCTTTGCCGCAGGTATTCTTAATGTAGCGAGATATCCCCGACAGGGTGCCGCCAGTACCAACACCGCTCACTAGAATGTCTATTTTGCCCTCAGTATCAACCCATATCTCCGGGCCAGTGGTGCGCTCGTGGATGTCTGGATTGGCGGGATTGCTAAACTGCTGGGGCATGTAATAGCGCGCTGGATCACTAGCGACCAACTCCTCGGCGGCGGCGATAGCGGCTTTCATGCCCTTGCTGCCGTCGCTGAGAATCAATTTTGCCCCTAGCGCCAACAGCACTTTACGGCGCTCCATGCTCATGGTGCTTGGCATGGTCAGGGTGACGGGGTAGCCGCGGGCGGCGGCGACAAAGGCTAGGGCTATACCGGTATTACCGCTGGTTGGTTCAACAATCTCCATACCTTTTTTGAGTAGGCCGTGTTGTTCTGCTTGCCAAATCATATTGGCGCCAATCCGGCATTTCACGCTATTGGCCGGATTGCGGCTCTCCATCTTGATCATAATGTTGTGCTGGCTAATACGCTTAACTTTGATCAGCGGGGTGTTGCCAATACTGAGGCTGAGGTCTTCAAAGGGGCTGGGCATGGTCGTCTCCAATAGTGTAAAAGGGCGTGATGAATGGCCAGAAGCGGGCGTTTTGCATTATCTTATCCTGATACGGTTCAATATAACTGGCCTGATTAGTAATTGCCTTATAATGCTAGCTTGGGTAACCTTCTGCGCAAACATTTTATTCATCACTCGGAAATACATGCCGAGTGACACGCTGTTAGGGATAGAGAATGAAATTTACTGGTACCGACTCCTATATATCAACCGATGACCTGAGTATGGCTGTGAATGCGGCAGTGACCTTGCAGCGGCCACTTTTAATCAAGGGTGAGCCTGGCACCGGTAAAACCTTGCTGGCCGAGCAGGTCGCCGAGTCTTTAGGTAAGCGACTTATTCAATGGCATATCAAATCGACCACTAAGGCTCAGCAAGGACTATATGAGTACGATGCGGTTTCGCGTTTGCGGGACTCTCAGCTGGGTAATGAAAAAGTTAACGATATTGGTAATTACATCAAGAAGGGTAAGCTTTGGGAGGCATTTGCTGCCGATGAGCAGGTTGTACTCTTAATCGACGAGATCGATAAGGCCGATATCGAGTTTCCCAATGATTTATTGGTGGAACTGGATCGCATGGAATTTTTTGTCTACGAGACCGGCGAAACCATTAAGGCTAAGCAGCGTCCGATTATTATCATCACCAGTAATAACGAAAAAGAATTGCCGGATGCTTTCTTGCGCCGTTGTTTTTTCCATTTTATTACTTTCCCCAGTCGCGACACTATGCAAAAAATTGTGCAAGTGCATTATCCAGATATCGCTAAAAAGCTGGTTGATGAGGCGATGGAAGTCTTTTTTGAAATCCGCCAAATACCCGGTTTGAAGAAAAAGCCCTCTACATCTGAGCTAATTGATTGGTTGAAATTATTATTAGCAGATGAAATTCCGGGCGAAATTCTTAAAAATCGTGATGCCAGTAAGGCGATTCCACCACTATATGGCGCCTTGTTGAAAAACGAACAAGACGTGCATTTGCTGGAGCGTTTGGCCTTTATGCACCGTCGTGAGAGCCGCAGCTAATTTATGTTAGTACAATTTTTTCTAAGTCTTAAAAATGCCGGTGTGCCGGTGACCGTTCGCGAATTGCTCGATCTCCTTGCAGGGCTAGAGGCGCGTTTGGCTTTTCTAGATGTTGACGAGTTCTATCAGTTGGCACGGATTTGCATGGTCAAGGATGAGAAGTACTACGATCGCTTTGATAAGGCTTTTGGCAGCTATTTCAGTGACCTTAGTACCCTTGATGATATTATTGAGGCTGTCATCCCTGACGATTGGTTGCGCCAGGAATTTTTGAAACAACTCAGTGACGAAGACAAAGCCAAGATCGAATCCCTTGGTGGCCTTGATAAATTGATTGAGGAGTTCAAAAAACGCCTCGATGAACAAAAAAAACGTCATGCTGGTGGCAATAAATGGATTGGCACTGGTGGTACTTCACCCTTTGGGCATAGTGGTTACAACCCAGAAGGTGTTCGAGTGGGTGGCGAAAGCCGCAATAAGAAAGCAGTCAAGGTCTGGGAGCGGCGAGATTTTAAAAATCTTGATGACAACGTTGAATTAGGCACCCGCAATATCAAGGTTGCCATGCGACGCTTGCGTAAGTTTGCTCGCACGGGTGCAGCAGATGAGCTGGATATTAATGACACCATCTCCTCTACGGCTAGAAATGGCGGTATGTTGGATTTGAAAATGGTGCCAGAGCGGCATAACGCAGTCAAAGTGCTGTTGTTTTTTGACGTTGGTGGTTCTATGGATTCACATATAAAAGTCTGTGAGGAGTTGTTCTCAGCGGCGCGAACTGAGTTCAAGCATATGGAGTATTTTTACTTCCATAATTATATTTACGAATCAGTCTGGGATAATAATTTTCGCCGTCACTCCGAGCGGCTGCAGATGCTCGATATCATGCACAAATACAGTGCCGACTATAAGGTGATTTTTGTTGGTGATGCCTCAATGTCACCTTATGAGATTCTTCAGCCCGGTGGCAGTGTTGAACATTGGAATGAAGAGGCCGGAGAAGCCTGGATGCGACGATTACTAGAGACCTATGATAAGGTTGCTTGGTTAAATCCGGTACCACCTTCGGAGTGGGACTGGACCCAGTCTATTAAAATCGTTGAACAGCAGTTGGAGGGGCATATGTACCCGATGACACTGGATGGTTTGGAAAAGGCCATGGCCTACCTCGCGAAATAAGCCCTAGACGGCTCAACCCATCCCTCGGGCCGTCTTTATGTTCTCAAAAATGCGATCAACGCGGCTGCCACGGCCACATTCAGTGATTCCACGCCATTGTGCATGGGAATGCCTAGTCGGGTAGTGCAGAGCTTGTCAATATCTCGGCTAACTCCCTCTGTCTCATTCCCCAGTATGTAAATGGTACTGCCGCTGGCCTGATAATCAAATAGTGAGCATTCCGCATGAGAGGAAAGGCCGCAGAGCGTGGCTCCTTGCTGTTTCATTCGCTTTAATTCCCCCGCCAGATCTTCGCAGTGAAAAATTGGCGCACTAAACAGGGTGCCGGCACTGGCTTTGATAACGAGTGCATCGAGTGCCGCGCCGCCCTTGCGGGGTAGAATCAAACCATCAATGCCACTGGCGGCTATTGAGCGAATAATCATGCCCAAATTTTGTGGATTGGTGACTTTGTCGAGAGCAATATAGCGCCCGCTGTGAGCATTGAGGTGTGCGTGGTCAAGTTTGCTAGTGGATTGATAGGCTGTTAACTGCAAATCAGCCGCTACGCCCTGATCCTGCTTGCCGTTTTTCGATATTCGCGACAGGGCTTTGCGTTCATGCATTTCAATTGGGATGTTGCGGCGCTCGGCTACTTGGCGCATCTCTTGAATAATGCCATCCTCTTTATTACTTTCAGCCAGGTGTAATTTGTAAACCTGTATTGATGGGTTTTGCAAAGCTTCAAGAACCGGCTTGCGACCAAAAATGGTCAGCAATTGATCAAAAAAAGCTTTTCGCTCCTGGTAGGTTTCACTGCTCATATAGTGTTGATTTCCCCGTCTGAAAAGGCCAGTTGATAATGCAGCCTGTTAGCTATTACGGCGCTGATGTTGTCGCCTTGAAGAGGGGTTAATGTTAATCCATATCCTTTGTTACTGCTTGTTTTTGTGAGCAAGTAATGGATTTTAAAAAATTGAGCTGGGGGCGCATGCTTTATAGTGGTGCCAGTGCGCTTCTTGTGGGCATGATTATTGCTTTATATTTGTGCGCTTTAAGCCTGAGGTGTTACGCATTGAAATGCATCAGTGGCAGCTTTTGCTCAGCTACGTCGCTGTTGATATTAATTGATATATAAAACAAATAGTTAGGCTTAATATAAATAATTTAAGATACCCCATTTTAAATTTACCGCTTACTATCCGTGCGCTAAAATGACGCGTAATCATTCATACCGACCAATTTTGGTGCAATAGTAGTGCGCCAGGAGACATATTTTGATGAAAAGCATGAGGACAAGGTTTGCTACCCAGCTTGCCGCTCTTTCAGTACTGTTAATTGCACCCCAGTGGGGATTCTCACAAACGATTGATAGTGGTAATACCGCCTGGATTCTAACTTCCACCGCGCTGGTCTTGTTTATGACCCTGCCGGGTCTGGCTTTGTTCTACGGTGGCTTAGTCCGCAGTAAAAACGTGCTTAGCGTATTAATGCAGTGTTTTAGTATTACCTGTGTTGCTTCACTGTTGTGGGTGGCAGTGGGGTATAGCATGGCATTTACTGAGGGCTCGGCTTTTGTCGGAGGTTTGAGTAAAGCCTTTTTAGCTGGTGTTGATAAGGGCAGCGTGGTTGGCGATATTCCTGAAACTGTCTTTATTATGTTCCAAATGACCTTTGCGATCATCACTCCAGCTTTGATTGTGGGCGCCTTTGCTGAGCGTATTAAATTTTCAGCGGTGATAATTTTCTCGGCGGTGTGGCTGCTGGCCGTCTATGTACCCGTTACTCACTGGGTCTGGGGTGGTGGTTGGCTAGCTCAAATGGGGTTGTTGGACTTTGCCGGCGGAACGGTTGTGCATATTACCGCCGGTGTTGGTGCTTTGGTTGCGGCCTTGTTAATGGGCAAGCGTCAGGGCTTTGGTCAAATGGCCTTGCCGCCGCACAATCTGACCATGACTTTTATTGGTGCAGGTATGCTTTGGGTTGGCTGGTTTGGCTTTAATGCCGGCAGTGCTCTGGGCGCGAATGGCGATGCCGGTATGGCGATGTTGGTAACGCATTTATCTGCGGCCGCGGGTTGTTTGACCTGGTCGGTGATTGAATGGATTCGCTACGGTAAGCCTAGCGCCCTGGGTGCGGTTACCGGTATGGTGGCGGGCTTAGGTACGATTACACCAGCATCAGGCTATGTTGGCCCTGCTGGCGCCATGGTGATCGGTCTCAGTGCTGGTGTAGTGTGTTTTTACGCCACCCTAGGTATCAAGCAGGTATTGAAAATTGACGATTCCTTGGATGTTTTTCCAGTTCACGGGGTAGGCGGTATTTTAGGTACGTTTCTGGTGGGTATTTTTGCCAGCAGTGAGTTGGGTGTCTTCAGCGGTCAGGGCTTAGCCGAGGGTATGACTATTGCGACTCAGCTCAAAGTGCAAGTGATTGGTATTGCCGCCACGTTTGCTTACACAGCTGTGGTCAGTGGCTTGATTCTTTATACTATCGACAAGCTCATTGGTTTGCGAGTCAGTGCCGACGAGGAGGCGCAAGGTCTCGATACAACTTCTCACAACGAAGTGGGTTACGATTTATAAGAAGCCTCTAGTTGCTGAAAAAGCCTGGTGATACCAGGCTTTTTTTTGTGTTGAGATTTAGTTTTTAATGTTGAGAAATGTCATTAGGACTTGATAGGTATGGCAAAATTGGAACTGGAACTTTTTGGTACATCATCATGTAGTTTGTGTGATAAGGCGGAAGCCCTTCTTGGCGACTTATTGGCCGAAGGTTATGACTGGTGTATAGAGCAGATAGATATTGTCGACGACGATGCCAATTTAGCGAAATATGCCTTTTCTATACCGGTATTGCGAAAAGTCAGCGGCGGTGAGGAGTTGTGTTGGCCCTTTGATCAAAAAGAGGTAGTGGCGTTTATTAAAGGAGTTTGACGTGTCAGTAGAGGTATCAGCGCTGTGGACCTACCCAGTAAAATCGATGGCCGGTGTTGGTCAGTTAACTGTCGACGTCAACGATTGGGGTCCTGTCGGCGATCGTCGCTGGATGTTGGTTGATGATAGTAATTGCTTTCTAACGCAGCGGCAATTGCCGCGAATGTGTCGCTTGGGGGCGGAGGCTCTTGAGGATGGTTTGCGTCTTTGGAATCTGGATAAGCCTGAGAATAACGTTGATGTCGTCTTTTCTTTAATGCGAGAGTATTGCCACGTTCAAGTGTGGTCGGATATGAGTCTGGCTCAGGATGCTGGCGATGAAGCTGCCGACTGGTTAAGTCACCAGCTTGGGCAACCAGTGCGCTTGTGTTACATGACAGATGACTCTTTTCGGCAGGTGGATTTGGGCTATGCCCGTCAGGGTGATCGAGTTGGATTCGCCGATGGCTTTCCATTTCTATTGTGCAATGACGCATCGCTGGCTGCTTTATGCACTTCTCTGGGCCGGGATATTGCTATGCTGCGGTTTCGGCCCAATATTGTCGTCACTGGCGCGCCGGCTTTTGCCGAAGATAATTGGCGAGGTATTCGTATTGCGGGGATAGAGTTTGAACTGCTTAAACCCTGCGCTCGATGTGCTATTCCAACGATTAATCCCCTTGATGCCAGTCGTGAGACTGACGTTTTTAAGGTGCTGAAAGCGGAACGGCAGCGCGATGGTCAAGTGTTTTTTGGTCAGAATATGCTGCATCGGGGGCAGGGCAGTATCACTGTAGGCGACGATGTAACGCTGCTTGATTAGCACGCATTTTGGCTGCAAGTTTGTTCAATGTGGTTTGCGCCATGATTTTTTACTTCAAGTTACTGCATGGGTTTCATCAGTGCGAAAATCACCTCCGCATGGAATGAAGATTAAGGAATGTTGTGATTACCCCTTAATCTCTATATCTAGCAGAATTAAGCTTAGCGGTGCTAACATTTTAGGGTTGAATCTTTTGAGGCCCTATATTGCGCTCGTGACTGGCAAGCAAAGGCCGATTCAGTTTTAGCTTTTCGGCATAGATCACACTGAAAGCAAGCACGTTTTTGATGTACTCACGGGTCTCGCCATAGGGCAGATTTTCAATCCAGATATCAGCGGGTAATTCTAACAGTTGGCGGGCCAAAACCCGCTCAATACGGCTGGGTCCGGCATTATATGCAGCGGTGGCAAGTATGCGATTGCCGCCAAATTGCTCCAGCAGCTGCCCCAAATAATAACCGCCCATGGCAATATTTTTTTCAGGTGTTACCAAGTCAGTGGTGCTGGGCCGAGAAAGCCCCATTTGTCTAGCCACCAAATTGGCTGTGCCGGGCATTAACTGCATGATGCCCCGGGCACCCACTGATGAGTTGGCGGTGGGTAGGAAAGAGCTTTCTTGGCGAGCTATGGCATAAATCCATTTTAATTCGATATTTTCGCGTTCGGCCGTGCTTCTAAAGCTATCGGTGAACGGCGTGGGAAAGCGTAGGGTAAGATCATTCCACTCATTGGCGCGAATTGCGGTCATGATCGCTTGATGTGACCATCCCCAATTCAGAGCTAATTGTGCAGCGGCCACTTGCTCAGCTTGGTTGAGGCTACGCATGCCCTGATTCCATTCGTAACTTGCGGTTAGTGTCTCGCCAAGCCAATACAGTTCCCGTGCCCGAGTTACTGCGCTGTGTTGTTCAATCTCGGCCACTAAAGCGGGGTCGAGGCTGCGTTCGGCAGCAAATTGATAATCTTCATTGAGAATGTCGGAGGCCATAAAGCCGTAATAGCTGCGTTCCGTGGCCAAAGCTTGCAGTTTTCGTTGAGTGTCGGCGCTTATCTTGCCTCGCAACTCAATATCTGCTCTTGCGGACCAGTAACGCCAATCCGATTTCTGTTTTTTATCAGCGGGTAGATGGTCGATGATCGCCGGTATAGCGGCCCAGTCGCGATCCTTGAGGGCTAGTCGTATTTGCCACTCAGTGAGATAGGGGTCTTCGTAATTGGGGTCGTTGGCGGTGATCCAGTCGCGGGTGTAGTTAGCGTCGCTGGCAATGATTTGTCTGGACATGCTGTCGCGCAGCTCATAATTCTGTTTTGCACTGAAATGTAGCTGAGTATCCAAGCGATGCCAGAGAGTATTTGTTCGTTCAAAATCACCCTTAGCAAGGCGTTTAAGGGTGTGGACAGCAATATCTCGATTGCGCTTGGTGGCCTTCATGCTTAAACCACGTTCATGGAGCAACTCTGGCTGGCGAAGAAGATCGTTGTAGTCATTTGCATTAGGAATTTTTTTCAATAAGTACTTGGCGAGTCCAGATTGGCCTTTTTCCACTGCCAGTATAGCTCGATGCCAGTACTGGGCCTCCACCTGCTTGGGCGTGAGGCGAGCAAACCACAATTTTATGGGTGCGTCGCACTCCTTTGGCAGGGAGTATGGCGTTGCCCAAATTTTCTTAATAGTGGTGTCAGCGAGTTGATCTGCACCGGTTTGCCTTAGGGCGTAGGCGTAATGACAGCTGGTCGTTAGGTTAGAGTTGGCTTGGTAGTAGCGTATAAATTGTGGCCAATCGCCGCTACGTAATAATTTGTTTAACCAAGTAATACGGATGCGCTGACCAACAATCGTGTCGCCGTATTGCTGTAGATAGACATCGATGGTTTGGCTTGAAACCTGATTGATTTGGGCTTTTAGCAGTTCCAGCTCCAAATAGGGGTAAAGTGCGTAGTTTTGGAGCTTGGGAACTAACTTTTCTGCGTTGGCGGTGCGACCTTGGCTGATTTCGAGCAGCGCTTCGCGGTATAATCGCCGGCTTTCGTCGATGGAGGTCAGTGCATTACATGCCGAGGCCTGAAGAATAAGGAGGAGCAGGAGTGGTAAAAGGCGATACATTTCGCTAGGGCCTTGTTTGAGTAGTGAATTTGTTGGATTAAATTTAGCTGTCTTACGCTACAGATCTTACTAAGTAGGGCAACCGTTTTTGGGTTTAATTAGTTTTTTAGCCTGAGTTTTATACGCATCACCGTTTTGTGGACGCTTAAAGCGTCAGCTTGCCACATCTTTGGAACAAATATATGCCTTTGTTACGCGCTACACAATTACAGCACAGTATTGGACAGCAGATAGTTTTAGATAATGCCGAATTGCAACTAGAGGCGGGTGACCGAGTGTGTCTGTTGGGGCGCAATGGTTGCGGTAAATCCACGCTATTACGCATTGTCGAAGGTAGCACCAATGTAGACTCTGGAGAGGTTTGGCGGCAGCCGGGCGTTAAAATTGCACGCATGGAGCAAACCCTGGATTTTGCCAGTGACGAAGAAACTATTTATGACGTGGTTGCTGACGGCCTGGCGGGCTTAGGCAAAATTCTGCGCCGTTATCACGACTTGATAAACGGCGAAATGGGTGACAAAGAACTCAAAGAGCTTGAGCACCTACAGCGCGATATTGAGACCAATGATGGTTGGCTGTTTCAGCAGCGCATAGATAATATATTGAGTCGCCTAGAACTGGATGCTGATGCCAAGGTGGTTAGCTTGTCTGGTGGCTGGCGTCGTCGGGTGGCTCTGGCTAGAGCGTTGGTTTGTGATCCGGATATTTTGCTGTTGGACGAGCCCACCAACCATTTAGATTTGGATGGTATTTTGTGGCTTGAACAGTGCGTGATGTCTTTTCAGGGCTGCGTATTATTTGTGACCCACGATCGCGCCCTTATTGAAAAGTTGGCCACGCGTATCGTTGAGTTAGATCGTGGGATATTGACCAACTATGATACTAATTACACTCGTTATCTGGAATTGCGCGAGCACGCCTTGGAGATAGAAGCTGAGCACAATGCGCTGTTCGACAAGCGCCTAGCCCAGGAAGAGGTGTGGATTCGCCAAGGTATCAAGGCGCGCCGCACCCGTAACGAAGGCCGGGTGCGTGCTTTGGAGCGTATGCGCAATGAACGCTCTCAGCGCCGAGTGCAATCCGGCTCGGCTAATCTCAATGTTAATCAGGGTGATAAAACCGGCAAAGTGGTCGCCGAGCTTGAAAATGTCTGCTTCAGTGTGCCGGGTAAAGTTCTGGTCGAAAACCTGTCCTTACTGGTTTGTCGAGGCGATAAGTTAGCCCTGATCGGTCCCAATGGCGCGGGCAAAACGACCTTGTTGCGCTTGATATTGGGTGAATTACAAGCCCAGTCTGGCACGGTTAAGGCGGGAACCAAGCTTCAGGTGGCCTACTTTGACCAGTTGCGTGATCGCCTGGATGAAAGTAAGCGAGTGGTCGATATTGTTGGTCAGGGCCGAGATGCGGTCACGATCAATGGCAAGGATAGGCATATTATGAGCTATCTTGGTGACTTTTTGTTTAGCCCAGAACGGGCTCGCAGCCATTTTGGTGTGCTTTCGGGTGGTGAGCGGGCAAGAGTGCAATTGGCCTGCCTATTCAGCCAGCCAGCCAATGTTCTGGTGATGGATGAACCGACCAACGATTTGGATATGGAAACGCTGGAATTACTGGAAAGCCTACTGGTTGAGTTTAGCGGCACCGTTCTCTTGGTGAGCCACGATCGTTCATTTGTAGACAGCGTGGCCAGTAGTTGCCTGTTGTTTGAAGGCGATGGACTGATCAGTGAACATGTGGGGGGCTATAGCGAAGTTTCGGCCTATATGAGCCGTCGTGCCGCACAACAAAAAACCGTAACAAACAAGGCGGCAGCCGTTACTGCTACCAACCTTACCGCGCCTCAAGCTGCCGCTAAAGTTCGCAAATTAAGTTACAAAGATCAACGCGAACTAGATCAGCTGCCGGCTAAAATGGACAAGCTTGAGGCAGCGCAAGCCGACTTAGCTCAGCAAGCTGGGGACTCTGGTTTCTATCAGTTAGACCAAGCAAAAATTGCTGAGGTGCTGGCTAAAATTGAATCTACTCAAAGTGAGCTTGATGCCTGCATGGAGCGCTGGATGGAGCTAGCTGAGTAGGCTGTATGCATCCTGTCCGGCTAATTCAAAAGATTAGCAGGACAGGTATTAGCTTAATCTCGACCCACTCGGACGGCGAGGACATCGCAGTTGGCGCCGTGTAAAACACCGTTAGCGGTCGATCCTAGAAGCAGGGCGAGCCCTTTGCGGCCGTGACTGCCAACAATGATCAGGTCGGCGTCTATGGCTTCACAGAGTTCGTGTACCTGGCTGTCGGGTCTGCCGCTAAGAAGGTGGCAGCGATCATTGGGGATATTGAAGTGTTTGGCGTAATCGCTCAATGCGGTCTCAGCCTGGTCTTGCAATTGCTGTTGAACACCAGAGAAATCCATCGGGATATCGCCGCCGTAAGCTAGGTTTAAGGGTTCAACGACATGCAGTAAATGCAGCTCGGCACTGTGTTGTGCAGCCATGCCAGCGGCACGCTCTAAAACGCCATTGGCTTCATCGGAAAGGTCAATCGCGGCCAGTAGGCGTTTGTAATTAGGCATTTTATCCTCCACAAATGTTCGCAATAGATGACCTTATTAAGGTATAAAGCCTGCCGATTGTCCAGTGATTAAAGTGAGCATGATATGGGTTGGCTTATAGCCTTTGCCGTAATGGGCTTTATGTTGGCACCCATTATGTGGATTTTGCCATCTCGACGGCAGTCTCAACAAGTGCTGGTGCGGGCGGCAGCTCGCGAGGCTGGTCTCACTGTTAAAGTGGCGGTCATGCCTAAAACTCGCCGATCCCGTATTCGGCGCGAGGAAGAGGTTTTTGGTGTTTGCTACTTGCGTTCAATTCACAATAAAGTGTCTTTAAGTGCTTGGAAGTACTGGCTGGTTGATATTCCTGAGGGTGATGACGATAGTATCGCTCCCTCTGCAGAGCTAATTAATATTATTGAAAGTTGTCGCGACAAATTCCCTCGCGACTCGACTATGCTGGAGTTCACTGCAATTGGTTTGCAGTTATTTTGGCGTGAACGCGACGCCACGGTAGAAACGGTGGACGCGGTGGCCGAGGGCTTAAATCAAATTATTACGCAAGGAGAGTTGGATCGTGGCAAGTGAGCTTAAATTAGTGCCGGGTCGTTATCGCCATTATAAAGGTGGTGAATATCAGGTTTACGAATTAGCGACTCACAGTGAGACAGAGGAAATAGTCGTTGTTTATCGCCCGCTATATGGCGCCGCTAAACTGTGGGTTAGGCCGGTCGAGATGTTTAATGAAGTCATTGAATTTGAAGGGAAAATTCAGTCTCGCTTCGCCTTGATTGAGGCCGATGATTGCGGTCAGCTGTAAGCGTCTGCCGGAAAAAAACGCCACACACTCCTCTTGACCCTGACCGAATGAACACTTATATATGTCGCCTCTCGCCGAAAAGGCGTCACATATTTACCAACATCGTAGAAGGATAATATGGGTAAATCTCTGGTTATTGTGGAATCGCCGGCCAAGGCAAAGACCATCAACAAGTATTTGGGTCCAGATTTTATCGTCAAGTCTAGTATTGGCCATATTCGCGATTTGCCCACCAGCGGAAGTGCCAAAGCCTCTGCGGCAGATCCAAAACAGCGTGCTAAAGCGGCGGCGCTCACCCGCAAAATGGAACCCGAAGAAAAGGCCCTGCACAAAAAGACCCGCTCGCGAGAGCAGCTAATTGGTCGTATGGGTATTGATCCAGAAAATAGTTGGTCAGCCCACTATGAGATTCTGCCTGGCAAAGAAAAAGTGGTTAACGAGCTTAAAAAGCTTGCTGAAAATGCCGACACCATCTATCTAGCGACGGATTTGGACCGCGAAGGGGAGGCCATTGCTTGGCATTTACGTGAGTCTATAGGCGGTGATGACAGCCGTTATAAACGCGTGGTGTTCAATGAAATAACCAAAAAGGCGATTCAGGCGGCTTTTGAAAAGCCTACCGAGCTAGATTTGGATCGAGTTAATGCCCAACAGGCGCGGCGGTTTTTGGATCGTGTTGTGGGGTATATGGTCTCGCCACTGCTGTGGGCAAAGATAGCTCGCGGTCTGTCTGCGGGTCGGGTTCAGTCTGTTGCGGTTCGTTTGATCGTAGACCGCGAAAAGGAAATTAGGGCGTTTATTCCTGAGGAGTATTGGCAGATCCACACCGACAATCGCTCTTCTGCAGGAGCTATTCGTCTGGAAGTGAAAAAACAGGCCGGGGCCAATTTCCGTCCTAACAACGAAGCCGACGCCATGGCGGCCACGGCAGCATTACAAAAAAGTGATTACCAAGTTAGTGCTCGGGAAGATAAGCCTACTCGGAGCCATCCTGGCGCGCCGTACATCACCTCAACCCTACAGCAAGCGGCAAGCACGCGGCTGGGCTTTGGCGTCAAGAAAACCATGATGATGGCGCAGCGGCTCTACGAAGCTGGCTACATCACGTATATGCGAACCGACTCTACCAATTTAAGTGTCGATGCGGTCAGCGCCTGTCGCGACTATATAAGCGCGAAATTTTCCAAGGCCTATTTACCTGAGGCGCCGCGCTCCTATTCCAGTAAAGAGGGCGCCCAGGAGGCACACGAAGCCATTCGTCCCTCGGATGTCAATGTTGAGCCAGCTCAGTTGTCCGGAATGGAGCGGGATGCTGAGCGTTTGTATACCTTGATTTGGCGGCAGTTTGTGGCTTGCCAAATGGCTTCTGCGGACTTTACAAGTACATCTATCGTGGTCACTGCTAGCGAATTTGAGCTGCGTACTCGTGGCCGGGTAGTGGTGTTTGATGGCTTTATGAAAGTTCAGCCACCCAATGTAGGCAAAAAAGACGACGACCAAGAGCTGCCCGACGTTAAGGTCGGCGATAAGCTGGATTTACTGAAAGTGGATCCCAGTCAACACTTTACCAAGCCTTCCCCCCGTTATTCTGAGGCAGCATTGGTCAAAGAGTTGGAAAAACGTGGTATTGGTCGGCCATCAACTTATGCGTCTATTATTTCGACCATTCAGGATCGCGGTTATGTGAAGGTCGAGAATCGGCGTTTTTACGCAGAAAAAATGGGCGATATCGTCACCGATCGTTTGGTTGAAAGCTTTAGTAATCTGCTTGATTACAGCTTCACCGCTCGAATGGAAGCGTCACTGGATGAGGTCGCTTCCGGCAATAAAAACTGGAAACAGTTGCTGGATGAGTTTTACCGAGATTTCCGTGAAACCTTGGAGAAGGCAGAAGTAGAAGATAAGGGTATGCGCCTTAATCTTCCCACTGGAACAGACATTGCTTGCCCTAAGTGTGGCCGCAATATGCAAATTCGCACCGCCAGTACGGGTGTCTTCTTGGGCTGCTCGGGCTACGCTTTGCCACCCAAGGAGCGCTGCAAGCAAACCATCAACTTGGTTCCTGGTGATGACTTTGTCAGTATCGATAACGATGATGAAGAAGCCGAGTCCAAAGCTTTACGAAATAAACATCGCTGTAAACTCTGTAATACCGCCATGGAAAGTTATGTCATCGACGCCTCGCGCAAGTTACATATTTGCGGAAATAATCCCGATTGCAGTGGCCATGAGGTTGAAGAGGGCAGCTTTAAGGTTAAAGGCTACGAAGGCCCTTTGATCGAATGCGACAAATGCGGTTCGGATATGCAGTTGAAAACTGGTCGCTTTGGTAAATATTTTGGCTGTACCAGTGAAGAGTGTAAAAACACCCGCAAACTGCTGCGAAGTGGCGAAGCTGCGCCACCAAAAATGGACCCGGTTCCAATGCCGGAATTGCAGTGTGAAAAAGTTGATGATCACTATATTTTGCGAGATGGCGCTGCGGGGCTGTTTTTGGCTGCCAGTGCTTTTCCTCGCAATCGTGAAACCCGCGCGCCGCTGGTCAATGAGATTCTGCCTCATCGTGAAGAGATAGATGAAAAATACAGCTTTCTATTCTCGGCGCCAGTCAAGGACAAGGAAGGTCGCGAGGCGGTAATTCGCTATAGCCGAAAGACCAAAGAACAATATGTGCAGACTGAAGTGGATGGCAAGCCCTCTGGTTGGGCGGCTTTCTACGAAGGCGATAAATGGGTGGTTAGAGAGAAGGCCGCTAAAGTGGCTAAAAAAGTCGCCCCAAAGGCGAAATTAAAGCCCAAGGCGAAAGCAAAGCCCAAGGCCAAAGCTAAGGTGAAGAAGTAATTGGCTGGGTTGGCGGAGAATTACCGAGGGCAGTGCAATTTGCACGTGTATTTTGCCGAGCAATACCTTGCGGATATGGATGCGGCTGAGGAAACTAAGTGGGGTGGGCAATTCACTCGAGCCTGTAGAGAATCTCTGGTTTGGCAGCTGTTATTAGCCTATCAGTGCCACGTGGCCGATCTATTGGCTCAGCAGCCTAAGTTCGGCTTAAGTGTACCTGGCGGCGTTTTTGCTGCCAGCGATATCGCTGGCGCAGAGTTTCCCCCAGAGATTATTGAGCTCAGTGATCGTGAGCAACAGGCTGGATGGCTAAACAGTTTAGTCAAATATCCATTTTTGCAGGCCACGGTGATACCCGCGACCGATGTGATTGCCTTCGATGGCGGTCAGGCTAATCGGGTGTTAATTGATTATAGAAACTGCCTTAGCGAATTAAAGTCATTGATTGCCCGTCATCGCGCAACGTTAATGGAGTACTGATCTGACTCCCAAGATTTGTTACAATAGCGTTAACGGCGTTGTCTTGACGCTAGTAATTGCAAGGAAATTTTCGTGCTTTCATATTTAGAATTGGTTGAACTTGCTAACGGTGATGTTGTTTTGCAACGCTCCGAAGGCGATGAAAACCCGCTGGTTACCATCCGTTTTTCTCAGGAAACCCGCGAGCAAATTAATGGTTCATGCTTGGAAATTGCCCGCGCTATGGTACAGGCCGGTATCGAGGCTGTAGCCCTATCGGCAGAAGAAGACGCCTTTGGGTTAGAGGAAGAAGACGATGTCGCTGAACTTGATGGGCAATCCAAAATAGTTCATTAAGATAAAGGCTATTTTGAATCACTTAAGCGCTGTGAGCATCTTTGTGCAGCGCGTGTATCACTGTTTATGACTGCATGACAATAATCAAACACTCTGCGGCACCCGCTTTGGCGGCTGTTTCAAGTGCATTGCGCTCATCCGCACGCAGAGGGCGGTCGAGTAAAACGGCCACGGTATGGCTTTTACCTCGTTCCAGTGCCCGCACCGCGATTTCACTCAAGTCTCTGGCAGTATTTGAAACCACCTGCAGTATTTTGCCACCGCGACTGTAACTGTCACTATTCAGTAAGGGCTTTAGCGGTCGGTCAGCCACCCAGCACAGCCAGCGTTGATCTGAGCTGGCGCTGAGTTCCAGTAACATGGCAGCCAGCAGCGGGCGCGATAAGTGTGCCTCACTGTGCATACTGATCTCGGTAATCTGGCCAGCGGCTACATCGACCTCTGAATCGTAGTGAAATGGCAGTTGTTCTAGGCATGACATAGTCTTAACTCCCGCGGCGCAATACACCAACGCTTAAACCTTCGATGGCAAAATCCTGTTCCCGCAAATCAACTTCAATCGGGGCGTAGTCCGGATTCTCGGCAAGTAATGAGATGTGGTATTTACTCTTGTTCTGTTTAAAGCGTTTAACGGTGACTTCATTCTCGATACGGGCCACCACAATCTGGCCGTTACGGGCTTCATGGCAGCGATGCACGGCGAGCAGGTCGTCGTCAAAAATACCGACATTGATCATGCTGTCACCTTTGACCCGCAGGAAGAAATCGGCACTAGGTGAGAAGATTGTTGCAGGTATATCGCAGTAGTCTTCGATATGCTCCTCGGCGAGAATGGGGTTACCGGCAGCGACTCGGCCAATAATCGGCAGGCCTAGGTATTCGGGAAGTCTTATGCCTCTCGATGCACCGGCTATAATCTCTATGGCACCTTTGCGGGCCAGCGCTTTGAGGTGTTCTTCAGCGGCGTTGGGCGAGCGAAAGCCGAGCTCTTTGGCGATATCGGCACGGGTTGGCGGATAGCCAGTATCGGCGATATGGTCTTTGATCAGCTGTAGAATTTGAGCTTGTCTGGCAGTGAGCTTTTCCATAATTTCAGTATCTGGTTATCTATACAGGTACTGTTAGTATATACAGTGCTTTTGATATGGCAATAGCTCCTTGTGATTTTATTTATGTTGCTTGTTAAACAAAAAAACCTGCCGATGGCAGGTGAGAAGGGGAGTCTTTTACTGGCGTTGGCAGTGATCAATATTCATCAATCAAGCCATTAATAATATCCGGCTCAATTTCGCTCAATGGATTACTCCAGTTTTCCGGCACCAAGGTGTCGTCTAAGTGGCGGTAGTCATCGTCGCTGAGCTCAAAGGCATTTCGCCAGTCCTCGGGCTCTTCAATTTGTCGTAATTTGAGTAGTCGCCAGCTTTCCATATAATACTGGCCAAGCTCGCCGTCTATCAATTGGGTTTCTACGGAGTCGCTGTCGTCATCGACGGCAACAACTTCAAATAATTCACCGGTTTCCATATCTTTATACCAGCAGCCCAGTTGTGGTCTTAGTATTGTCATGGTGCGAACCTCCGCGATTACTTGTATTCAAACTAACACTTAGGGAATAGCTGTCCAGTAGGTATTTTTCGCAGGAAATTAAGCATGGGTGTGGGTTTTGTGGTGGGTCTTTTATACAATTGTCTGTATATTCAGTCGCCTAGCCTGATTAATTGATTCTGTTATTTACATTTTTAATGCGTTTTTATGTTTGATTTGTCTAAGCCTAAGCGTCTTAGCAATGAAATTGTATAGCGAAATATTTTGGAACAGTCATATGCTCGAAGAGTGGTGGACAAAATTCCAGCCGGATCAATACCCGTGGATGGGTGATGTCTTTGTGCTGGTGATTCTAATATTAGTGGCTAATTTAGTGCTGAGTCGCTTGTTTAGTCATTTGGCCGTTCGGTTTTCCAAAACCCGCAATCTGTGGGATGACGCTCTTTTGAGGGCAGCGCGAAAACCGGCCATTTTGATGGTGTGGGTGGTGGGCGCTAGTCATGTCTTGCAGGTTATTGGTCGTTCTACCGAAGCTGAAATATTTTCTACTCTAGAATCCTTGCGTGCGGTGGCAGTGGTATTGATATTGGCATGGTTCTTAGTATCGCTGGTTCGCCAAGTCGAGCGGGGTTTGCTGTCAGAGGATTACACCACCAGAGATGAGCCAATTGATCGCACTACCGTGATGGCGTTAGGCAAACTTGTGCGCTCAGCAGTCATCATTGTGGCTGGCTTGATGGTGCTACAAAATTTGGGCTATAGCATTTCCGGCGTGCTGGCTTTTGGCGGCATTGGCGGTATTGCGGTAGGTTTTGCCGCAAAGGATTTACTCGCCAATTTTTTTGGTGGACTCATGGTCTATCTCGACCGGCCTTTTTCCGTTGGAGACTGGATCCGCTCACCAGATCAAAACATAGAAGGCACAGTAGAGAATATCGGCTGGCGGCAAACTCGAATTCGCACCTTTGATCAGCGCCCCCTTTATGTGCCTAATGCGACGTTTACCCAAGTCTCGGTGGAAAACCCTTCGCGAATGCTTAATCGACGCATCTACGAGACCATCGGTGTGCGCTACGTTGATGCTGCAGTTTTGCCGGATATTATTATCCGCGTTAAAGATATGCTGGAAAATCATGCCGACATTGATTTGGGCAAAACGCTGATTGTTAATTTTAATAAATATGCTCCTTCCTCATTGGATTTCTTTATTTATACTTTTACCAAGACCACCAATTGGGTGGAGTACCACGGTATAAAACAGGATGTATTATTGAAGGTGCTCACTATTATTCACGAATTGGGTGCTGATGTGGCCTTTCCGACTACCAGTATCAAACTCGACCCTATTTCCATTGAGTCACTGTCTCAGCACAGTGCGGAGCAGCGTAAATGACCAAAACGATTGCAGTAATCGGCGGTACTGGGCTTTGTGATTGGCCCGGTGCAGAAGTTCTGGAAGAGCGTGTTGTCGATACCCCGTTTGGTGAGCCCAGTGCCAAATTACAGCGTATTCGCTATGGCGGCGCGGAATTCCTGTTTTTGGCCCGTCATGGCCACGGCCATCAAATTCCGCCCCATGCCATCAACTATCGCGCCAATATTGCAGCGCTGAAGCAAGCCGGTGTCGATGCCCTCGTGGCAGTGAATGCTGTTGGCGGTATTAGTGAGCGCTTTGTGACCGGGGTGATTGCCATTCCCGACCAAATCAATGACTACACCTGGGGGCGGGCGCACACTTTTTTTGATGGCGCGGATGGCAAGGTAGAGCATATCGATTTTAGCTATCCTTACAGCCAAGATTTGCGCAGTCGGCTTGCCAATGCAGCAGTAGATGCTCATATCGACTTTGAAGACTACGGTGTGTACGCGGTGACTCAGGGGCCAAGGCTGGAGACCGCCGCAGAGATTCGGCGCTTGGCTAAAGATGGTAACGATATTGTCGGTATGACCGCTATGCCAGAGGCTGCATTGGCCAGAGAGGTGGGGATTGACTACGCCTCAGTAGCATTGGTGGTCAATCCCGGCGCCGGTCTCAGCGAAAATATTATCACCATGGAAGATATTAGAGCCGTCATCGATACCGGGATGTTGCAGATAAAAACCATATTGGCGCATTGTATAGCCGATTATTAAGCCGCCATTGACTGGCTGTTCTATTGAGCAGCCACCTCTGGTGTGGCAATTTTGGTGATCTTGATGATAGCGCCAAATTTGGGGTGATCAATAAAGTGCAGTTCGTCGCTGCGCATTCTTCTCTGCTGTTTCATGACCACAATTTGCTCGATAGCTATGTCGGTATTTTGCTGCTCGTCATCTCTCCTCGATGCAAAGCCCGGGTTTTGTGTTTCGAATTGGGAATATTCCGAGCTCGATTCAAACTCCTTGTCAATAAAGACGGTTTCTTCCTCTTCTGTTGTGTCTTGAGGCTGGCGCGGAAGATACTGATTGCCGGCGTTACTGCCACCCTTGTTCCCGTAAGTGATTAGCCAGAGATTGGTTTCGACGTGCAGATAACGTTCCACTGAGACTCGGATATAACCTTCCAGCTCAAAATGATTGCCGTATTTTTTGCCGCCTTGAATAATAATGGCAGGGGCTTTTTTACGGGGATTCAGATCCTGCTCCCAGCTGGCTTGAAACAAGGGCTTGAAGCGTGAGGAAATGCCTATGGATTGAGCAACCTTGGCAAATTGTGGATCGCTGTCCTTAACTTTTACTGGGCCATCACCTAGTTTGGTATCCAGTAATGTCCATCTGCGCGGGTAGCGCAGATGGACATTGTCTGGCCATTCCTCTTCATACATGGCGCTAGGATCATTGTTGGCGTAAATGATCATATCGACATGGAAGCGGTCGGCATTTTGGCCATAGGCTGGCAGGCAGCAAGTTGCCGCCATTAATAACAGCAGGGCGCCAATGCGATGGTGTTTAGCTATGTACATTTTTTTCTCACTTAAACCTGTTGGTGCAATGTCGAACTCAGGCTTCTAATTTATCCAATAAATCTTCTACGAACTCAAAGCGTAGCATGTTGTCTTGCAGTGGGTGTTTAAACTTAAGGGCAGTGGCACCATCGAGTTGGTAGCTTGCCGGCGCGAACTGCACCAGTTTAACAATATTCATCGGCTGGACTTGGGTATTGTCAGAAAACTCTACTCGGCCACCCAGTGCTGAAGCTTCTATTTTTTTGACCCCAAGGGCAGTAGCGCGCAGGCGTAATTCGGCGCATCGAAACAGATTTTTAACGGCGTCGGGCAGCAGCCCAAAGCGGTCGATCATTTCTACCTGCAGTTCACGCAGGCCGTGGCTGTCGGTGCTACCTGCAATGCGTTTATACAGCATTAGCCGACTTTGCACATCGGGTAAATACGCGTCGGGGATTAATGCCGGTAGACGTAAGTTAACCTCAACGTGATCGTCGTCGTTACGTTCCAGATTGATTTTTTTACCAGCTTTGATGGCCGCCACTGCGCGGTCGAGCATATCCATGTACAAAGTGAATCCGATAGAGTGAATTTGTCCACTCTGGCCTTCACCCAGTAATTCGCCGGCACCGCGAATCTCCATGTCCTGGGTGGCCAGCATAAAGCCGGCACCAAGCTCATCCGCTTCGCTGATGGCAATGAGCCGTTTTTCGGCATCACCGGTCAGTGCTTTGTCTGGAGGTGTTAATAAGTAGGCATAGGCTTGATGGTGAGAGCGGCCAACTCGACCGCGCAGTTGGTGCAATTGCGCCAAACCAAATTTATCGGCGCGATCAATAATAATGGTGTTGGCATTGGGCACGTCGATGCCAGTTTCAATAATGGTGGAGCACACCAAGACATTGTGGCGTTTGTGGTAAAAGTCACTCATGACTTGTTCCAGTTCCCGTTCACGCATCTGGCCGTGGCCAACACCAATTCGTAACTCTGGAATTAGCGTCTGCAAATCTCGCGCGGTTTTTTCAATGGTTTTTACTTCATTGTGCAGATAGTAGACCTGACCGCCACGCAAAATCTCGCGCAGAATGGCTTCTTTAACAAGTGCCGTGTCTGACTCCCGCACAAAGGTTTTCACTGACAGGCGGCGAGCCGGGGGCGTGGCGATAATGGACAGGTCACGGATGCCCGCCATGGACATATTCAGGGTTCTTGGTATGGGGGTGGCGGTTAGGGTCAGTACATCGACTTCGGCGCGTAAGCCTTTTAGGGCTTCTTTCTGGCGTACACCAAAGCGGTGCTCTTCGTCGATAATCACCAAGCCGAGGTTTTTATATTGAATTTCATTGCTGAGCAGTTTGTGAGTACCGATCAGGATGTCGACTTTGCCAAGTTTGACCTCGGCAATCACCGCTTTTTGCTCAGCGGCACTACGAAACCGGGATAACACTTCAATATTCACCGGCCAATCTGCAAAGCGGTCGCGGAAGGATTCAAAGTGTTGCTGGGCGAGCAGGGTGGTTGGCACCAGAATGGCAACCTGGCTACCATTTTGCACTGCGACAAAGGCGGCGCGCACGGCAACCTCGGTTTTACCAAAGCCAACGTCACCGCAAACCAGTCTGTCCATGGGGCGGATGGATTTTAAATCGCCGATAACCGCTTCAATAGCAGTTTGTTGGTCGGGGGTTTCTTCAAAAGGAAAGGCGTTGGCAAATTCGTGGTAATCATCTTCGGCAAACACAAAGGCGCGACCTTGACGGGCCTCCCTGCGTGCGTAAATGTCGAGTAACTCCGCAGCGACATCGCGAATTTTCTCGGCCGCCTTGCGCTTGGCTTTACTCCACTGCTCGGAACCGAGCCTATGTAGAGGCGCGAGGTCATCGTCGGCGCCGCTGTAACGGCTGATCAATTGCAAAGAATTTACCGGCACATAAAGTTTGGCGCCTTCGGCGTATTCCAAGGCTAAAAATTCATTAGCTTGATTATCTATATTCAGTGACTGCAGGCCTAAATAGCGCCCGACCCCGTGGTCGGCATGCACTACCGGAGCGCCTATACGCAGTTCGGCGAGATTTTTAACACTATTATCAATTTGGCTGCCGGCTTTTTTGCGACGTCGGCTCTGCGCGACACGCTTGCCAAATAGCTGAGATTCGGCGACTAGGGCAAACGGTACTGGTTCATTGGCCGCAATCCCCTCATCCATCGGGGCCACGGTGATGCCAAGCATAAGCTTGCTGTCGGTAAACTCCCGCCAGCTGCCAAAGGGCCTGGGCTTGAGCTTATGCCGTTTGAGTAGGTCAATGAGGGCTTCGCGGCGACCAGCAGATTCCACGCAAAGCAAAACTTTGCGGTCGGCACAGTAGTCGCGCAATGCCGCAACCGGGTCGGCATGCTTAGCTTCAACGCTCAATATGGGTAACTCGGCCGCAGGGAAGTTGAAAATGCCTGCGCCCGGCTCCAGTGTGACTGAGCTGAGGGCGATACGCGGATAATCTTTGAGGCGGCTGAACAGTTCCGGCACAGTTTGAAATACCGTGGCAGGTGGTAATACCGGGCGTTGAATGTCGCCAAGGCGCTGTTCATAACGTTGTTGGATGTCCTGCCAGTAATGTTCTGCAGAGGCTTCTATCCCTGCGGAGCTAAGCAGCCAGGCATTATCAGGCAGATAGTCAAACAGGCTGCCACTAGCACTAAAAAACAGAGGTAAATAATATTCAATCCCTGCAGGAGCGATACCATCGCTGACATCTTGGTACATGGGGCATTTGCGGTGATCGACATTAAAACGTTCATGCCACTGACGCCGGAACAGAGCGATGCCGTCGTCGTCTAAGGGGAATTCTTTGCCAGGTAATAGGCTAATGGAGGTGACGGACTCTATGCCGCGCTGAGTTTCTGGGTCAAAACTGCGCAGGCTGTCTATTTCTTGGTCTAATAAATCAAGGCGATAGGGGGTGTCACTGCCCATCGGGAAAATATCAATAATAGCGCCGCGGCTGGCATATTCACCGTGCTGGTAAACAGTGTCGACGTGACGATAGCCACTTTTTTCCAAGTTGAGGCGGAAACTGTCGATATCGATGGTTTGGCCGCAGGCCAGTATTAAGCTGTGTTGCCGGACATAGTCCGGCGGTGCAATACGCTGCATCAAGGTGCTGATGGGCGCGACCAAAATCCCCTCGGTCATGGCGGGCAGTTCGCTGAGGGTGCGCAAGCGCTCAGAGACAATGTCCTCATGAGGTGAGAAGTTGTCGTAGGGCAGAGTTTCCCAGTCTGGCAGCAATTTTACCGGCAGTTCAGCGGCAAAAAAGCGCAAATTCTGCTCAAGTTGATAAGCCGATGCAGTATCCGCGGTTAATATTAACAGTGGCGATTTGAGTTTGCGTGCGAGTTCGGCAGCGATCAGGCCATGGCTTGCCGAGGGGCTCTGGCCCCAGTGGAGAACACCGCCCTTGGGTGGTTTGGCTATTGCGGGTAATTCAATCACAGATTTAAAATCAGCTTTAGTCGATGGTTAACCGCCTATTGTAACCTGCTATTGGTAGTTATTACATTGTGTTGATGGCGATCGGCAGTTGAACTCGGGAGCAGTAATAAAGATAATAAGCGCTCAAATCCCCCCCCGTAAGCAAAGAGTATCTGCTGTGACTGAAAGAAGACGTGAACGTCCTGATGATTACTTCGCCGATTGGAAAGAGCGCGAAGCCTTAGCGGAGGGGATGATTCCCCTGATTGGTAAACTGTATCGTACCAATAATGTTAAGACCTATATCTATGGCAAGAATCTGGTCAACCTGTCGGTGCTGGATATTATGCAGGCGCATCGTTTTGTTCGTCAGGTAGAGCAAAACGAAATGTCAGAATTCGAAACCTTTCCAGTAATCCAGGCCCTTGCGACGCTAGATTTGGGTACCGCCCATATTGACGCTGGCCGCATTGCCGTTGCTTACTTAGAAACGGGTAAAGCCTCGGGCTTATCAGTAGAAGAGTTTGTTCGCGGTCAGATTGGTGATTTAATTGGCGGCTCCAAAGAGCCCGCACGCCCATCGCGCGACGTGGTTTTATATGGTTTTGGTCGTATTGGTCGTCTGATGGCGCGCCTGCTCATTGAAAAAGCCGGTGGTGGTGAGAATTTACGTTTACGTGCAGTTGTGGTTCGCCACGGTGGTGCAGAAAACGACCTTGTTAAGCGGGTTAGCTTGCTGCGCCGTGACTCTGTTCATGGGCCATTTAACGGCACCATCCGTGTTGATGAGGAGCGCCAGTCTTTTGTAGCCAATGGTGTTGAAGTCAAGGTGATCTACGCAAACTCTCCCGATGAAGTGAATTACACCCAATACGGTATTAAAGATGCCATATTGGTAGATAACACCGGTAAGTGGCGTGACGCTGAAGGCTTGTCTATTCATCTGGGTCGTCCCGGAATTGCTAAGGTTCTTCTGACTGCACCGGGTAAGGGCGATATGAAGAATGTCGTCTACGGGGTGAATAACGACCAGATCCTAGCTGCCGACACTATTATTTCTGCCGCTAGCTGCACCACCAATGCGATTGCGCCACCATTAAAAGTGTTAGATGAGAAGTTTGGTGTTGAGAATGGTCATGTTGAAACCGTTCACTCCTATACCAATGACCAGAATTTGATCGATAATTACCACAAGGGTGATCGTCGTGGTCGCAGTGCGCCCTTGAATATGGTTATTTCTGAAACCGGCGCCGCTAAGGCGGTGGGCAAGGTATTGCCCGCCATGTTGGGCAAGCTATCGGGGAATGCCATTCGGGTGCCAACCCCCAATGTGTCTTTGGCTATATTGAAGTTGAATCTGAAGACCGAGACCACCACTGAAGAACTCAATGAGTTTATGCGTAAAGTGGCGCTGCATTCGCCGCTGCGTAAGCAAATTGACTATTCAAACTCACCGGATGCGGTTTCTAGTGATTTTGTCGGTTCGCGTCACGCTTGTGTCTTCGATAGTGAAGCCACTATTGTCAATGGCAAGAGCGCCGTTCTGTATTGCTGGTATGACAATGAATTTGGCTATAGCTGTCAGGTTCACCGAGTACTTGAGCAGATGGCGGGTGTTGAATATGCGGTTTACCCTCAGGAATAACCTAGGGTGGGTGGGGTTAAATGGTTCTTGATTTAGCCCCATGCTATAAATGTTTGCACTGAAAACCGATATCTTCGGTCTTTCGGTGGCAAGCAGTCCGGCGAGTCTTTATACTTGCCGCTGAATTTTCGTGTGCGACAGCTTTTTAAGCGTCAAATGCTTATTCCGGGGTTTTTTCTCACCCGGCTTACGCAGATTTGCAATTTCTCGTTTAACCGAAAGAGTGTTAGGCAGCCTTATGATCAAAATTAGTAAGGGCCTGGATTTACCTATGTCCGGTGCACCAGAACAGCATATTGAGCCCGGTTTAAAGGTGCGCTCAGTGGCAGTAGTGGGTTTCGATTACCTCGGTATGAAGCCAACTATGGCCGTTAAAGTTGGCGACAGGGTGAAAACTGGTCAACTATTGTTTAGTGATAAAAAGAATCCGGGAGTTTTGTACACCGCCCCGGCAACTGGTTTGGTCTCGGCCATCAATCGCGGTGAAAAGCGGGTTTTACAGTCTGTTGTTATCGATGTTGAAAAGGATGAGTTCGAAAGCTTTGCTTCTTATGATGCAGCAAGCATAGCTACCCTCAATGCTGAGCAGATTGTAGAAAATTTAGTGCGGTCTGGTCTGTGGACGGCGCTACGCACCCGACCCTTCAGCAAAGTGCCTGCGATTGGATCTCAGCCTGCTGCCATTTTTGTGACAG